>RFPK01000003.1 GCA_009926195.1 Synechococcaceae bacterium WB4_1_0192
ATCGATCGCCGCACGGAATTCGCTGCGCTGTTTCACGCCACGGAACTGCTGCTTCAGCTCCTTGCGGAAGAACAGCTGCACGGTCGGTGTGCCTGTCACGCCGGCCTGCTGGGCGATTTCCGGTTCGGCCTCGATGTCGATCTCGATGCCCTGGGCCCGGCCGCCGAGTTCCTCGAGCACGCGCTTGAGCTGGGGTTTCAGCACGTGGCAGGGGCCGCAGGTGGGTGACGTGTACACCACCAGCAGAGGTCTGTCGCTGTCGTGATACAGCTTGCGCAGGGCAAAGCTGCCTTTCTGCCAGAGCGCATCAGCCTCGAAGTTGGCTTCGTCGCTCACGGCGGTGCGCTGCACCTCGCCCACCTCGGCGGGGTCGACCGGGTCGTGGCTGATGGTCACCGCCAGGTTGTGATGGCTGAGCCAGCGCTCCGCCGCCAGGGCCGCCTGGCAGCCGCTGCCGGCGGCGGTGATGCCCTGGCGCCACTCAGCATCGGCCACATCGCCGGCGGCGAACACGCCCTCGATGCTGGTTTCGGGTCGGCCTGGCCGGGTCAGCAGATAGCCCTCGTCATTCACTTCCAGTTGCCCACGCACCAGGCGCGTGTTCGGGGTGTGGCCGATCGCATAGAAGAGGCCGCGCACCGGCACCCGCTCGGCCGGCTGCCCCTCGGTGTCGATCAGCTCGATCGCCTCCAGCCAGTCGCCGCCGCTGCAGTCGGCGATGCGGCGGTTCCAGTGCACGGTGATCGCCGGATTGGCCAGCACCCGATCGGCCATGGCCTTGCTGGCCCGCAGTTGATCGGAGCGCACGATCAGGTGCACGTGGCCACCGTATTTGGTGAGGTACACCGCCTCTTCGCAGGCGGAATCACCGCCGCCCACCACCGCAAGCTCCTCGTTGCGGAACTGGGGTGTCGCGCCGTCGCAGATGGCGCAGGCGCTGATGCCGGCGTTCCAGAAGCGCTGCTCGCTCGGCAGGCCGAGCCGGTTGGCACTGGCGCCGGTGGCCAGGATCACGGCCTGGGCTTCGATCGTGCGGCCCTCGGTCTGGATCCGGAAGGGGCGCTGGCTGAGGTCGATGGCCTCGGCGTCCGCCTCCACCAGGCGGGTGCCCCAGCGCACCGCCTGGGCCTTGAGCCGATCCATCAGATCGGGGCCGAGGATGCCGTCGGGAAAGCCCGGGAAGTTCTCGACGTGGGTGGTGGTCATCAGCTGACCACCGGGGATGCCGCCGTCCTGGAAACCGGTGATCACGACCGGGGCGAGGTTGGCGCGGGCGGCGTAGATGGCGGCGGTGTAACCGGCGGGGCCGGAGCCCACGATCACCAGGTTCTGAACACCGGAAAGAGGAGCGTCGGCGGTGCCGGAGGGTGCTGCGGCGGAACTGGCCCCCATGGCTTAAGCGAAGTCACTTCGCTTTGACTCTAGGTCGATCGTCCCGGCGGCGTTGAGGCTCGCGCGGCGGCCGAGCGGCACCAGGTTGCGGATCTTTGGATTTGCTTTAGATTTCCAGCAGTCCGTCGCTCTCGCTGTTGTCGCTTCCATGGCTGGGTCGGGGCAGGCGCTTGAAATCGGGCACCAGCAACACCTGCTCCGCCATGAGCTCAGGATGCTCGTCCACGCACAGAATCCACTCCCGGAACTCCTCGGTCAGCGCGTAGCTGTCCTCGTAGCGCTCCCGGGCATCGAGGCTGGCGATTCGTGCGGCTGACCAATTGATCGCGACGGTGAGCCGTCGTTGGATCGAACCGTGCATGGGTCCTGCTCCGTTGCGACCACGCTGGCGGGCCGAGGGGCCCGCAGGGTGGGTAGTTCGCAGAACGTCGCATATTTTGCTGCGAAAGAATGTAATTACCGCTGCACAACGAAGTGAGGCAGCTGGGGGCCGCGCATGTGGATCAGCTCGCCGGCGCCGTCCTCCATCGCCCGCATTGGCTGGGCGCCGCCTCGGCCACCGCCCGCCAGCTCCTCGGCCGGTTCTGCCGCCTGCCGGCTGCGCAGCACGTAGGGCTCGCTCAGCGACCAGGTGCGCGCCACCTGCATCAGCAGCGGGTCAGCCGGGGCAAAGACGTAGGAGGGGTGGCGCGGCACGGTCTCCAGGGCCGCCCGTTCGCCGTTCATGCGCACTGCCCGGGTGATCGCCTGGACGAACCGGGTGCGGCTCACCACCGTGGTCAGGTAGGCCACCACCCGCAGCCGCGGCGCATCGAAGCCCTCGGCGCACATGTCGATGCTCACCAGCCAGTCGGCTTCACCCGCCTTGAAGGCCAGCATCCGCTCCGCCGCTTCCGGGTCCTGGGAGTGCACCAGCAGCACCCGGTCGCCCTCCTCCTCCAGGAAGCCGCAGAGGCGTCGGGCATGCGCGATGTTGCGCGCGATCACCAGTCCTCCGGCACCGGGGTGTTCGCGGCGCACCCGCTCCAGCCGGCGGCGGGCGTTGAGCAGCAGCCGCATGGCGATGCTGCTGCTGTCGCCCAGCTGGATCGCCCGGCGCAGGTTGCGGGCCCGCCAGCTCTCGCGCTGCTCCTGCGAGAGGGGCGAGCGCTCCACGTTGCCCATCGTCACCAGCCGGCCGTCGTCCAGGCGCTCGGCCTGCCGGCCATGGTCCACCCAGCCGTCCTGAAAGCGGAACTCCAGCGGTCGCACATCGCCGGCGACGATCAGTTGGCGGGGTTCAACGCTGAGGTCGGGCACGATCTGCTCCACCCACTCCTGGCCATCGCGCACGCGCTGGCGCCGGGCGGCGCAGAAGGCCAGGTTGTCGGCCCGGAACGGGGTGCCGGTGAGGCCCAGTCGCAGGCAGGCGCCGGTGCTGAGGCGGCTGAAGGCCTGCCCCCAGGCGCTGGCCTCCGGTTCCTCTGGATCAACGCCGAGATGGTGAACCTCATCGGCGATCGCCAGCCATGGTCCCCAGCCGGCCCCCGCCAGCTGCTGCTCCAGCTCTTCGCGGTTGCGTCCGGCGGCCTGATAGGTGATCAGCAGGCCATCGGCATCGCCGAGATCCGTCGGGTCCAGCCCCGGTTCCCACGACCGCAGTCTCAGCTGCAGGCGTGGTGCGGCCTCCAGCCACTGCTCGGCGATCGAACTGCGGTGGCAGAACACGAGCAGCCGCTGCAGCCGGCCCTCCCGTTTCAGTCGCTCGAAGCCCAGAAGGGCTCCGAGGGTTTTGCCGGCGCCTGGTCCGGCGTTGATCAGCACATCGGTGCTGCCGGGCTGATCGGCCTCGATGCGGCGACGCAGCAGGGCGATCAGCTGGCTCTGCCACTGCCGCGGTCTGACCGTGCTGCGTCCCGGTGCGGCCGTAGCGCGTGTTCCGCAGGCCGGTGTGAAGGCGGCTGTGGGGGCGAGATCGCCGGGATCATCACCATCCCGGCGCCGGCCCAGATCGAAGGAGGGAGCGGCCATGGCGCCATTGTGTCCGCCGCTGCCAAGAAAATGAGCACCCTTACCTATTCGCATTGGCGCTGGAGCCCTTACCTTCCGGCCATCACCCCGCTCCCGGGTTCTGCCCCGTCAGCCCCATGGATGAGCGTTCCGCCCACGCCTTCAGCTCCGAAGACCTCCGCCGCCGCTTCGAGCGCGCCCTTGCGCTTGAGTGCGACCTCGATCCAATGATCCTGCGCGCCCGCCAGTTGCGGCAGCTGGGAGCCATGCCCCAGGCCCGCTGCCTTGAGCAGGAGCTGCTGCCCCTGTTCTGAGGCTGCGCCCACGCGACTCTGTGGCGATGTCACCACAAGGAGCGTCAAGGCGTTGCCGGCACCGCTGCAACGTCGGAACACTGGAGGCATTGACCCGGCTGGAGGTTGACTTGACCCGTGTGCTGGTGCCCCGTGAGCGCAGAGCCGGGGAACATCGGGTGGCCGCGACCCCGGAAACGGTGAAGCGCCTGATCGGGCGCGGCTGCTCGTTCTGGGTGGAGAGCGGCGCCGGTTTGGCCGCCGGCTTCGCCGATGCCGACTACCGCGCGGCGGGGGCCACCCTGCTGGACCCCAGTGCCGCCGATGCAGCGCTGTGCTGGCGGGAGGCCGATGTGGTGCTCTGTGTCCAGGGGGCGACCCTGGCCGACGGGGATCCAGGCCTGACGCGCCTGCGGCCCGGCGCCCTGTTGATCGGCCTGCTGGAGCCCCATGGCAACACGGCTCTGCAGGAGCTTTTGCAGCGTCAGCGCCTCTCGGCCCTGGCCCTGGAGCTGCTCCCCCGCATCAGCCGTGCCCAGACGATGGATGTGCTGTCGTCGCAGGCCAACGTGGCTGGCTACAAGGCGGTGCTGCTGGCGGCCGCGGCCCTTGACCGCTACGTGCCGATGCTGATGACCGCCGCCGGCACGATCCAGCCGGCCCGCGCTCTGATCCTCGGCGCCGGCGTCGCCGGCCTGCAGGCGCTGGCCACCGCGCGCCGCCTCGGGGCGGTGGTGGTGGTGAGTGATGTACGCCCCGCCGCCAAGGAGCAGGTGGAATCCCTGGGTGGTCGCTTCCTGGAGCCGCCCAGCCTCGAGCAGAGTCCGGCGGAGGTGGGCGGCTATGCCCAGCAGGCCAGCGAGGCCTTCCTGACGGCCCAGCGCCAGCAGCTGGCCGACCAGCTGGCGCTGGCCGACATGGTGATCTGCACCGCCCAGGTGCCGGGGCGTCAGGCCCCCCGCCTGATCGATGACGCCATGCTGGCCGGGATGCGTCCAGGGGCCGTGGTGGTCGATCTCGCCGTTGCCCAGGGCGGCAACTGCGAGGGCAGCCGCCCCGGTGAGACCGTCGAGCGGCACGGTGTGCGGCTGATCGGTGCTGATGCATTGCCCAGCAGCGTGCCGCACCATGCCAGCGCCCTCTATGCACGCAACCTGGCCGCACTGCTGGAGCACCTGCTCGGCGGCCGCCCCGCCGGGGCCGGAGGGGCCCTGTCCCTTGATCTGGAGGATCCGATCGTGAGCGGCTGCCTGTTCAGCCATGCCGAGGGCGCCGTCGCTGGCGTCAGCGTCGCACTTCAACCGGTGGGAGGTGTGGCGTGAGCACGCTCTCTCAGGCCCTCTGGGTTCTCCTGCTCGGCAGCCTGCTGGGCCTGGAACTGATCGGCAAGGTGCCGCCCACCCTGCACACGCCGCTGATGAGTGGCGCCAACGCCATCAGCGGCATCACGGTGCTGGCCTCGTTGACCCTGATCGCCCAGGCCGATGGCAACGGTGCCCTGCTGTTGCTGGGTGGCCTCTCGCTGGGCTTTGCCCTGTTCAACGTGATCGGTGGCTTCCTGGTGACCGATCGGATGCTGGCGATGTTCGGCGGCCGCAAGTCCGGCAGCGGCGGCTGAACGCCCAGCGCTTCAGCGGCGGCATTGCCTGTCGTCCCTTCCCTCTTCGCCTCTCCGCCGAGCCCGGCTTCCCCTCCCCATGGACTTCGCCTCCTGTGCCATCGATCTGGTGGCGGTTCTGCTGCTGGCCCTCGGCCTCAAGGGCCTGGCCAAGGTGCGCACGGCCCGCAGCGCCAATGGCCTGGCCGCCCTGGCCATGGGGCTGGCCGTGGCGGGCCTGCTGCTGCAGCTCCAGCCAGGCCCTGCCGCCTGGCTGTGGATCGCCATCGGGGCCGCGGCCGGCGGTATCGCTGGCCTGATCACCGCCCAGCGGGTGCCGATGACGGCGATGCCGGAAACGGTCGCCCTGTTCAACGGTTGCGGTGGCATGGCCTCGCTGCTGGTGGCCCTGGGTGTTGCCCTGTTTCAGCACGACCAGACCGATCTGGTGGGCCGCATCTCGATCGACATTTCCGTGTTCGTGGGGGCGATCACCTTCAGCGGCTCGATCGTGGCGATGGCCAAGTTGCAGGGCTGGCTCGATACCCCGGACTGGACCCAGAGTGCGATGCGCCATGGCCTCAACATCAGCCTGGCCATCGCCTCGCTGGCCGCGGGCCTGGCCCTGCCGACCGATCCAGCCGGCTGGCCCCTCTGGGGCCTGCTGCTGGCCAGCACCCTGCTCGGCATCGGCGTGACCCTGCCGATCGGTGGTGCCGACATGCCGGTGGTGATCTCCCTGCTCAATTCCTATTCCGGCGTGGCGGCCGCCGCCGCCGGTTTCGTGGTGGGTAGCCAGCTGCTGATCGTGGCGGGCGCGATGGTCGGGGCCGCCGGCCTGATCCTCACCCAGGTGATGTGCACGGCCATGAACCGCTCGCTGCTGAACGTGCTGTTCGGCGGTGCCCTCGGCGCCAAGGCCGGTGGCTCGGTGGGCGGCGGCGGCGATGAAGCCGGTTACACCCGCATCGTGAGCTGTAGCCCCGAGGAGTGCGCCATGGCGCTGGAGAGCGCCGAGCGGGTGGTGTTCGTGCCTGGCTATGGCCTGGCGGTTGCCCAGGCCCAGCACGCCCTGCGCGAGCTGAGCAAGCTGCTGGAAGCCAACGGCGCTGAGGTCAGCTATGCCATCCATCCGGTGGCGGGCCGCATGCCTGGCCACATGAACGTGCTGCTGGCGGAGGCCGATGTGCCGTACGAGCAGCTGATCGAGATGGACACGATCAATCCTGAGTTCCCTCGCACCGATGTGGTGATCGTGCTCGGTGCCAACGATGTCGTGAACCCCGACGCCAAGACCGACCCCACGAGCCCCCTCTACGGCATGCCGGTGCTGGAGGTGGATCAGGCCCGGCAGGTGTTCGTGGTCAAGCGCAGCCTCGGGGCTGGCTATGCCGGCATCGCCAATGCTCTGTTTGAGCTGCCGCAGACGGCGATGGTGTTCGGCGATGCCAAGGCGGTCCTGCAGCAGCTCTGCACTGAACTGCGCAGCCAGGGCGTCGGCGCCAGGGCCAGGGTGGCAGCCTGACCGCCTGCTTACTCGCAAGGCCCTCCGCCAGTGCCTGCCGCTGATCTCGACCCCACCACGCTTGGGCTGCAGCCCTTCCGGCCCCGTTTGCCCTGGTGCAGCGGCGATCTCCAGACCCTGCGGGACAGTCTGCGGCCGGTGCGGCTGCCCCGGGACAGCGGTCGCCCTGTCGAGATTGGCGTCGGTGGTGGGGATCGTCTGCTGGCCCTGTTCGATCCCCCCGCGCAGGGCCATCCGCTTGCGCTCGTGCTGCTGATGCACGGTCTCGGTGGTTCGAGTGATCGGGAGGGGTTGCGGCGAATGGGCCTGACGCTGCAGCAGGCCGGCTTTGCGGTGCTGCGGCTCAACATGCGCGGTGCCGGTCCTGGTCGCGCCCTGGCGCGGGGCACCTATGCCGCCCGCTGCAACAGCGATCTGCTGCCGGCGATCCGCAGAGCCAGGGAGCTGGCCGATCAGCTCGCGCCCGGCGGCCGGCCCCTGCTCGGGATGGGGATCTCGCTGGGGGGCACCAAGTTGCTCAACGCCCTGCAGGCTGGAGCCGGTGAGCGTGATGCCGCGGGCCTGAGCATTGCGGGGCCCCTGCTGGATGGGCTGGTCTGCATCAGCAGTCCATTGGATCTGGAGGTCTGCTCCGCCCAGATCGAGCGGCCCCGCAATGGCTTCTATCAGCACTGGCTGCTGCGCCGTCTGGTGGAGCAGACCCTGGCCGACCCCTTCGGCATCAGCGATGGCGAGCGGACGGTCCTGGAGGGTCGTGCTCCTGCCGGCCCGCTGCGCAGCATCCGCGCCTTCGATGCCGCCATCACGGCGCCCCGCTGGGGCTATGGCTCGGTGGCGTCTTACTACCGCGACGCCAGCCCGCTGCCGGGGCTGCGGCGGGCTCTGCGTCAGGGGCAGGACCAGCTGCCTCCCACCCTGCTGATCCACGCGGCCGATGACCCCTGGGTTCCGGTCGCCACCACGCTGGACCTGCAGGGTCGGCTGCCGGTTGCCGGCTCGCGGCTGCAGGTGCTGATCACCGCCCGGGGGGGGCACAACGGTTTTCATGGGGCCGGTGATGGCCGGGCCGATCTGCCTGGAGCCTGGGGGGACCGGCTTACGGCCCGCTGGTTCCAGCAGCTGCTGGCCTGAACCCGTAGCGGCGGATCAGCCACTCCTCGATCGGCCGGCCGGCCAGCACGTGCTCGCGCAGGATGCGCTCCAGCCGCTCCGGGCTGACGCCGCCGTAGACGCAGCCCTCCGGCCAGATCAGCAGCACCGGTCCCTCGGCGCAGATGCGCAGGCAGTCGGCCTTGGAGCGCAGCACGATGCCCTCTGGGCGCTGCGGATCCTCCAGGCCCCACTCGCGCACCAGGCGCTTGAGGGTGTCCCAGCTGGCGGCGCCGACAGCGGGATTGGGGCAGCAGAGCGCCTTGCTGGGGGTGGCGCAGAGCAGCAGGTGGTGGCAGACGCGAATCACGCCGGCAGCGCCGCCGGGGCCTTGGCCTGCAGCCGGGCTGCAGCGCCGGCCCGGCCGGCCGCGTAGGCCAGCTCCATGCAGGGATATTTGGCCGGGTCGGGCTTGCGGAAGGTGAGGGAGCCCACTTCGGTGAGATCGAGGCGGCGCCAGGGGGTCTGCAGGCGCTCAGGCCAGCTCAGGCAGTAGAGGATCGGCAGCTTCATGTCCGGCCAGCCCAGCTGCGCCAGCACCGAGGAATCAGCCAGCTCCACCATCGAGTGGATGATCGACTGGGGGTGGATCACGATCTCGATGTGGTCGTAATCGAGGCCGAACAGATAGTGGGCCTCGATCACCTCCAGGCCCTTGTTCATCAGGGAGGCCGAATCCACCGTGATCTTGCGGCCCATGCTCCAGTTGGGATGGCTGGTGGCATCGGCCACGGTGGCCTTGTGCAGATCAGCGGCGTTCCAGTCGCGGAAGGCGCCGCCGCTGGCGGTGAGCTGGATGCGTCGCAGGCCCGGGGTGGGGGTGCCGGTGGAGAGGCGCGCCGTTTCGGCGTAGGGGGTGCCCTGCAGGCACTGGAAGATGGCGGAGTGCTCGGAATCCGCCGGCAGCAGGCGCGAGCCGGATCGCTCCAGCTCCGGCAGCACCACCGGGCCGGCGGCGATCAGGGTTTCCTTGTTGGCCAGGGCCAGATCCTTGCCGGCGCGGATCGCCGCCAGGGTGGGCAGCAGGCCGGCGCAGCCGACGATGCCGGTCACCACCAGATCGGCGCTGGCCCAGGCGGCGGCGGCGCAGAGGCCATCGGGGCCGCCCAGCAGTTCGGGCAGGCGCGCCGGGCGGGCGGCCGGCTCCAGGGCCTGCAGCCGCTCGCGCAGCTCGGGAATGCGATCGGCATCGGCCAGGGCAACGGCTTCGGGCGCGTGGCGGCGGATCTGCTCGATCAGCAGATCGAGGTTGTTGCCGGCCGTGAGTGCCACCACCCGGAAGCGATCGGGAAACTCCTCGACGATCTCCAGGGTCTGGGTGCCGATCGAGCCGGTGGAGCCGAGCACGGAGAGGGCTTTCACGGCTGAATCGGCGAACGGAGGCCGCCAGTCTCCCATCGCTGGGGTGTGGTGATCGGCCCGGCCCGGCTTAACTGGCGGCACTGGCAACGACGGCATGACACCCCTGCTCCACTGGCTGCGGCGCTTCAACTTCATCGAGCGCGCCCGGCTGGAGCGCGAGCTGTGGGATGCCTTCGAGCGGGCTGAGCCGATCGAGCAGCTGGTGGAGCAGTGTGAGCCCGGTTTCCGCAAGGAGGTGTGGAGCACTACGGCCCTGCGCATCCGCAAGATCGAGCGCATGATGCGGGACAAGCCGGCGCCGCCGGCGCAGGACCCCTGACTCCCAGCCATGACGGCAGAACACCGGGCTATGGCCGCCCTGCGGCGCCACCTGTTGCCGTTCCTGTTCGTGCTCTACCTGGTCGCCTATCTCGATCGGGTGAACATTTCCTTCGCCGCTGCGGGGGTCTCTCACTCGCTCGGGTTGAACAGCGCCTCTTACGGAGTTGCCGCCGGCATCTTCTTTGTGGGTTATGTGCTGTTTGAGGTGCCCAGCAACCTGATCCTGCAGCGGGTCGGAGCCCGCCGCTGGATCAGCCGCATCCTGATCAGCTGGGGTGTGGTGGCCGTGCTGATGGCCTTCATGACGAGTGTCCAGCAGTTCAATCTGCTGCGCCTGCTGCTCGGTGTGGCCGAGGCGGGTTTCTTCCCCGGCATCATCCTGTTCCTGAGCCAGTGGGTGCCCAGGCAGCAGCTGGTGCGCACCCTGGCTGGATTTCTGCTGGCGTTGCCGGTGGCCGGTCTGCTGGGTGGGCCGATCTCAGCGGCCCTGCTGTCGCTGCACCAGTTGTTCGGTCTGGAGGGCTGGCGCTGGCTGTTCCTGCTGGAGGGGTTGCCGGCAATTCTGCTGGCGTTTGCCGTGTGGCGCTGGTTGCCGAACCATCCCGGTGAGGCCCGCTGGCTGCCGGTGGCGGATGCCGAAGCACTGGAGCAGGTGCTGCAGCGCGAGCGTCAGCAACGGCAGGAGGCGGGTGGCCAGATCCACGGTCTGAGGGCCATGCTGCGCGATCCGCGCATGGCGCTGCTCTGCCTGCTCTACATGGGCATGAGCACCGGCCTCTACGGCTTCAGTTTCTGGATCCCCCGCTTTGTGACGGATGCACTGGCCCCTGCCGAGCCGACTCCGATGCTGGTGAATCTGCTCAGCGCCATCCCCTATGGCCTGGCGGTGGTCTCGATGGTTCTGGTGGGGCGCTTCGCCGATCACCATGTGGATCGCCGCTGGACCGTGGCCTTACCCCTGGCCGTGGCGGCTTCGGCCCTGATGCTGGCGTTGCCCCTGGGGGGCCTGCCGCGACTGGCGCTGATCAGCCTCGCCACCGCCGCCGGTTTCGCCTGTCTCGGGCCGGCCTGGAGCATGCCGCTGCAGTTCCTGGGCGGCGATGCCGCCGCCGGTGGCATCGCCACGATCAATTCGGTGGGCAACATCGGTGGCTTCCTGGCGCCGATCGTGATGGGGCGGCTGATGCTGCTGCCCCACGGTGAAACGCTGGCCCTGGCGGCCCTGGCGGCGGTGCTGGCGCTCAGTGCCTGCCTGGCCGTACCGGTGGCCCTGGCCGCCATGGGGGGCGGTCCACTCAGCGGCGCAACCACTCGGTGACACCACCGGGCTTGTCGATCAGTTCGATACCCAGGGCGGCCAGGTCGTTGCGGATGCGATCGGCGGCGGCGAAGTCGCGCTCGGCCTTGGCCTGCCGCCGCGCTTCGATCTGGTCCTCGATGGTGCTGGCGTCCAGGTTGCCGTCGCCGGCTTCACGGTGGTTGGCTGCTGTTGCTGTTTCCGGTTTCAGGCCCAGCACGGCGGCGAGCTCCGCCAGCAGGGTTCCCTGGGCGGCGAGCTCCGGTTGCTGCACTTCGGCGGCGGCGACCGCGTCGCCCCGTTCGATCCGGTTGGCCAGGGCCCGCAGCGGCCGTGCCAGCTCGAACAACACCGCCAGCGCGGCGGCGGTGTTGAGGTCGTCGTCCATGGCGGCGGTGAAGCGAGCGCGGGCGGCCACCAGTTCGGGGCTGAGGCCGAGGCTGTCGCCGCGGATGCGGGCTGGAGTGATCGCCTCAGCCGATGTCGCGTCGGCCACCGCCAGGCCGAGGGCGGCGTTGAGACCCTTCCAGCCGGTGGCGGCGGCCTCGAGGGCTTCGGCGGTGAAGTCGAGCGGTTTGCGGTAGTGGGCCTGCAGGGTGAACAGGCGCAGCGTCATCGGTGAAACACCGGAATCGAGCAGGGCGCGGATCGTCGTGAAATTGCCGAGCGATTTGCTCATCTTCTGGCCACCCACGTTGACCATGCCGTTGTGAAGCCAGTAGCGGGCGAGCTGTCTGCCGCTGGCGGCCTCCGACTGGGCGATCTCGTTCTCGTGGTGGGGAAAGATCAGATCGGCGCCACCGAGGTGGATGTCGATCGTGTCGCCGAGCTCCTCGCGCACCATCGCCGAGCATTCGATGTGCCAGCCGGGCCGCCCCGCGCCCCAGGGGGAATCCCAGCTGGGTTCACCGGGTTTGGCCCCTTTCCAGAGGGCGAAATCAAAGGGGTGCTGCTTGCGCGCTTCCTCTTCCGTCGCGACGCGGCCGGCGGCATTGTCCTGCTGCTCACTGAGGTCGCGGCCTGACAGCTTGCCGTAGCCGGCATGCTTCATCACGGCGAAATACACATCGCCATCGGCGGAGTAGGCAGCCCCCTTGGCCTCCAGATCGCTGATCAGGGCTCGGATCGCATCGAGGCTGCCGGTGGCCCTGGGCATGCGATCGGCGGGCAGGATATTGAGCCGCGCCATGTCAGCCATGAAGGCCTCGATGTTGCGCTCGCTCACCGCCTCCATCGAGCTGCCCTCGGCGGCGGCGCGATTGAGGATCTTGTCGTCGATGTCGGTGTAGTTCTGCACGAACGTCACCGCGTAGCCGCCCCAGATGAGGTAGCGGCGCAGCACATCCCAGGCGATGTAGCTGCGGGCGTGTCCGAGGTGGCAGAGGTCGTAGACGGTGACACCGCAGCAGTAGATGCTCACCTTCCCCGGCTCGAGCGGTTCGAAGGTCTCGACCTGGCGAGTGAGGGTGTTGGTGAGCGTGAGGGTCACGGGCTGGAGCAGGCCTTGCTGGATCGTGCCACAGCCCGGAGAGCTCAGAGGCGTACCTGTTGCGCGGCCAGTTGCTCGCGGAACAGGGCCACGGTGCTGCGCAGACCTTCGGCCAGCGGGATCCGGGCCCGCCAGCCCAGTTGGGCCATGCGGCTCACATCCAGTTGTTTTTTCGGGGTTCCATCCGGCCGGCTGGTGTCCCACTCCAGGTGGCCCCGGAAGCCTGTGGCCGCCGCCACCGCCTCGGCCAGCTCGCGGATGCTCAGATCCACGCCGGTACCCACGTTCAGGAAGGCCAGCGGAGCACCGTCATCATCGCGGGGGGCATCGGCGGCGGACGGGTTCCATTGCTCCAGCGCAAACACGCAGGCTTCGCCGAGGTCGTCGGCATGCAGGAACTCCCGCAGCGGCTTGCCACTGCCCCAGCAGCTCACGCTGGCGTCGCCGCGTTCGGCCGCTTCGTGGAAGCGGCGGATCAAGGCCGGCAGCACATGGCTGTTTTCGGGGTGGTAGTTGTCGCCTGGCCCGTAGAGGTTGGTTGGCATCAGGCTGATGGCATCGAAGCCGTGCTGCAGGCGCAGGGCCTCACCGAGCTTGATGCCAGCGATCTTGGCCAGGGCGTACCAGGCGTTGGTGGGCTCCAGCGGGCCGCTCAGCAGGGCTTCCTCGCGGATCGGCTGTTCGGCGAACTTCGGATAGATGCAGCTGCTCCCCAGAAACAGCAGCCGGTGCACGCCATGGCGCCAGGCCGTCTCGATCACGTTGGTCTGGATCTTGAGGTTCTCAAGCAGGAAATCGGCTGGATAGGTGGCGTTGGCATGAATCCCTCCCACCTTTGCGGCTGCCAGTACAACAACGGTGGGCTTGTGCGTTGCAAACCAGACATCAACGGCGCCAGCATCGAGCAGATCCAGGCTGTTGCGATCGGCCGTGAGCAGCGCGCCACCGGCTGCCGGGTCGCCATGGCCGGCGCGCTGGAGAGCCCGCAGGATCGCGGCGCCGGCCATGCCGCGATGACCTGCCACAAAAATGCGGTCGGCGGGAGTGATCAGGCTCATTCGCGTGCTCCCACCACGGCGAAGCCTTCGCGGCGCAGTGTTGCTTCCTTGGCGGCCTCCTGGCGATCATGGTCCACCATTTCCGCCACCAGTTCCTCAAGGGTGGTCGTTGGGCTCCAGCCCAGCCTGGCGTGGGCCTTGCTGGGATCGCCGAGCAGGGTGTCGACCTCGGCCGGTCGGAAGTAGCGCGGGTCGATGCGCACCACCACTGCGCCGTTGTCCTGGCGGCGCCCTGTTTCCGCTACGCCCTCTCCCTCCCACTGGATCCCCCCCCAGCCGAGGGCGGTCGCCGTGAGTTCGATGAAGCGCCGCACGCTCTCCTGCCGGCCTGTGGCGATCACGAAGTCCTCGGGGGAGTCCTGTTGAAGCATGCGCCACTGCATCTCCACATAGTCGCGGGCGTGGCCCCAGTCGCGCAGGGAGTCGATGTTCCCCATATAGAGGCAGTCATCGAGACCGGCATTGATGCGGGCCAGGCCGCGAGTGATCTTGCGTGTTACGAACGTTTCTCCACGTCGTGGCGATTCGTGGTTGAATAGGATGCCGTTGCAGGCATACATTCCGTAGGATTCGCGATAGTTTACCGTGATCCAATAAGCATAGAGCTTGGCGACGCCGTAGGGGCTGCGCGGGTAGAAAGGTGTGCTCTCCTTCTGGGGGGTCTCCTGCACGAGTCCGTAGAGCTCGGAGGTGGAAGCTTGGTAAATGCGTGTTTTGTCGGTCAGGCCGAGCATGCGCACGGCTTCGAGGATGCGCAAGGTGCCGAGCGCATCGCTGTTTGCTGTGTATTCCGGGCTCTCAAAGCTCACCGCCACATGGCTCTGGGCACCGAGGTTGTAGATCTCATCAGGCTGGACCTGTTGGATGATGCGGATCAGATTGCTGCTGTCGGTCAGGTCGCCGTAGTGCAGAACCAGCCTTGGATCCGGTGCATGGGGATCCTGGTACAGGTGGTCGATGCGTGTCGTGTTGAAACTGCTGGCGCGTCGCTTGATGCCATGCACTACATAGCCTTTTTCCAGCAGCAATTCGGCCAGGTAGGAGCCATCCTGGCCGGTGATGCCAGTGATCAGGGCTGATCTGGCTCTGCTGCTCATGGGAAGGAGTGGCGATCAAGGCACCTTATGTCCAGGCTTTACTGCCCGCCAAGGCCCAGCCCTACTTGGCGTCCATCCAGTTGGGGCCGAAGCCTGTCTCCACCACCAGGGGGACAGACAGCTCGACGGCGTGTTCCATGGTTTCACGTGTCAGCGCCAGTACGTCCTCCAGCGCCTCGGGTGCGGCCTCCAGCACCAGTTCGTCGTGCACCTGCAGCAGCAGCCGCGCTGGCAGCGCCCGCTCAGCCAGGTGGTGATGCAGCTGCACCATCGCCAGCTTGATGATGTCGGCGCTGGAGCCCTGGATCGGTGCATTGGCGGCGGCGCGCAGTTGCTGCGCCTCCATGCCGCCGCGGCGGGCCACCTCCAGGTCGATCTCCAGCGGGTCCTTGCCCAGCAGGCGGCCGAGGCCGCTCGGATCGAAAGCGAACGGTCGGCGTCGCCCCAGGATCGTCTCCACGTAGCCACGGCTCAGGGCCAGTCGCTCCTGCAGCTCCAGGAAGGCGAACACCTTCGGGTAGCGCTGTTTGTATCTGGTCAGGAACTCCTTGGCTTCGCTCTGGCTGACACCGGTTTCGCGCGCGAAGCGCTGGGCGCCCATGCCGTAGATCACGCCGAAGTTGATCGTCTTGCCCAGCCGGCGCTCCTCGGCGCTCACCGTGTCCTTCTCCAGCAGCAGCCGGGCGGTGAGGGCGTGCACGTCGTCGCCGCTGCGGTAGGCCTCCACCAGGACCTCCTCACCGGAGAGGTGGGCCAGGATGCGCAGCTCGATCTGGGAGTAGTCGGCGCTGATCAGCGTCCAGCCGGCCTCCGGCAGGAAGGCCTTGCGGATCCGTCGTGAGAACTCGGTGCGCACCGGAATGTTCTGCAGGTTGGGGTTGCTGCTCGACAGGCGCCCGGTGGCGGTGACGGCCTGGTTGAAATCGGTGTGCACCCGGCCGGTTTCCGGCTCCATCAGCGCCGGCAGTGCATCCACGTAGGTGCTCTTGAGCTTGCTGAGGGTGCGGTGCTCCAGCACCAGCGGCACCACCGGATGGGCGTCCTCCAGCTTCTCGAGCACGGTGGCGTCGGTGCTCCATCCGGTCTTGGTCTTGCGCGATTTCTTGCGATCGAGGCCGAGCCTGTCGAACAGCAACTCCCCGAGCTGTTTGGGAGAGGCCAGGTTGAAGTCCGTGCCCGCCGCCGCTTTGGCCTCGGCTTCCAGCCGCTCGAGCGTCTGCCGCAGCTCCGTGCCCAGCTCCTTCAGATACCCCGTATCAATGCGGATGCCGGTGGCCTCCATCTGGGCCAGCACCGGCTCCAGCGGCAGCTCCACCTGATCGAGCAGCCTGGGCAGCTGCGGCCCCAGCTCCTGCAGCTGGGCGCGCAGCAGTGGCGTCAGCCGCCAGGTCACGTGGACATCCATGCCGCAGTAGAGGGCGGCCTGCTCGATCGGCACCGCCGCGAACGTGGCCCCCTTGGGCACCAGTTCGCCGTAGCTGGTGGGCAGGAAGCCGAAGTTGCGCTGGGCCAGCAGCTCCAGGCCGTGTTTGGCATTGGCATCGCGCAGGTAATCGGCCAGCAGCGTGTCCATCACCACCCCCGCCAGGGGCAGGCCATGGCGCAGCAGGATCAGGCGGTCGTATTTGGCGTTCTGGAGGGTTTTGGGGTGCTGCGGGCTGGCCAGCCAGGCAGCCAGGGCGGTGAGCACCTGATCGAGGGGCAGCTGCGGTGGCGGCGGGTTGAGCAGATCCACCCCGGCGCTGTTGTGGTGGCCGATCGGGATGTAGGCCAGATCCTGGGCACCCGGCCCCCAGGCCAGGCCGATGCCCACCAGTTCCGCCTGGAAGGGGTTGAGGCTGGTGGTCTCCGTGTCGAGGGCGACGGGGCAGGCCGGATCGGTGCTGGCCAGCAGGCGCTGGATCAGCGAGGCCAGGGCCTCGGTGTCGGTGATCAGCTGGGGTTCCAGTGCCGGTGTGGTGTCGGCGGTTGGGCCCGGGCTGGTGCCGGCCGGCAAGGACGGCGTGGCCACGGGCTGAGCGGACGGGGCCTGCCCTGGATCGGCCGGGTTGCCCGCTCCGGCTTCAGGGGCGGCTCCGGGGGCATCCGTGTTGGCCTGTTTCGCTCCTTCGGCTGAAAACACGTTGGCGAATTGGTTCACCTGGCGCCGCAGGCTGAACAGCTCCAGCTCCTCCAGGCTGTCCGCCAGGGCTTCGCTGTTCACGGACCCCAGCGGCAGCCGCGGCTCGCTGGGCAGGGGGATGTCCACCAGAATCTCGGCCAGCATCCGCGAGCGGTAGGCGTTGTCGCGGTCGGCGGCGAGCTTGTCCAGCAGCGCGCCCTTGAGCACCCCCTTCGGATCCTTGGCCTTGGGGCCGGCGGCCTGCAGCTCCGCCAGGGCGGCATAGATGCCGTCGAGATCGGTGTAGGCCTTCAGCAGGTTGATCGCCGTCTTCGGACCGACCCCCTTCACCCCGGGGATGTTGTCGCTGCTGTCGCCGGTGAGGGCTTTGAGATCCACCACCTCTTCCGGTGTGACCCCGAGCTTGCTGATCACCCCCTCTCGCCGCATCTCCACCGGCCCGCTGCTCCTGGCGTAGGGCCCGCCTCCCATGTAGAGCACGGCGATGTCGCGCTGGTCATCCACCAGCTGGAACAGGTCGCGGTCGCCGGAGAGGATCCTCACCCGCCAGCCTTCATTCGCCGCACGGTTGGCCAGGGTGCCGAGCACGTCATCCGCTTCGTAGCCGGGCGCCATGGAGAGCGGGATGTCCAGGGCCTGCTGCAGGATCTGCTGCAGGTTGGCCAGATCCTGGAAGAAGTGCTCCGGCGCTTCGTCGCGGTGGGCCTTGTAGGCCTCGTCCGCTTCGTGTCGGAAGGTGGGTTCGGCCGTGTCGAAGGCGATCACCACCCCATGGGGCGCCAGGCCCTTGCAGTTGTCGAGCAGGGCCTTCAGAAAGCCGTAGGTCACCGAGGTGGGCACACCCTCCTTGGTGCTCAGCCCCCCCTCGCCCCCCTTGCTGAAGGCGTAGAAGCTGCGAAAGGCCAGCGAGTGGCCATCCACCAGCAGCAGCAGGCGCCGATCGGTTGCTGAACCCTCAGCCGCTGCGCCTGTCACCCGTTCTGCTCCCTGAGGTGGGGCCAGCCTGGCAGAGCTCTGGGCGTGCTCGATGGTGGGCGGCTGCGAAGATCCGCTGCTGAGCGGCGGCGGCTGCAGCATCCTGGGGCGTGCGCTGATCGATTCCCGATCCCCGATGGCTCGTCCCCCCATTCGCTATGCCATCCATCTGCTGCTGGCGGGAGGTCACACCCAGGTGGTGTCCTTCCCCAGCCTGGATGCCTTTCAGCAGTGGTACGGCTCGGTGCTGAATGCCGGTCCTGCAGACGCCTTCATCAACGTGCCGATTGCGGACCTGCCCGGGGAGTATCTGGTGCTGCGTCCCAGCGCCGTGCAGGGCATCCGGGTGGAGCCCATCTACGGTGCTGTGGATGATGAACTCTGAGCTGATCTGGGGGGCCTCCTTCTTCGCGGGTGCCCTGGCTCAGCTGATCGCACGCATCAGCGGTCTGCCCGCGGTGGTTCTGCTGCTCGCCATGGGGCTGCTGGTGGGCAAGGCCGGATTCCACCTGGTGCAACCGGACAGCCTCGGCAGTGGTCTGGAGCCCCTGGTGGGCCTGCTGGTGAGCCTGGTGCTGTTCGACGGCGGCCTCAACCTGCGGCTGGCCGGTCAACAGCTGCAGCGCACGGTCATCCAGCTGGTGCTCGTGCGTCTGGTGCTCGGTCTGGTGGGCGGTGCGCTCCTGGCCCATGCCGTGGCTGGTCTGAGCTGGCCGTTGGCGTGGGTGTTCGGCGCGATCGTGCTGGCCACGGGGCCAACGGTGATCACCCCGTTGGTGCGGCAGATGCGGCTGCAGATCGGCCTCTCCCAGGTGCTGGAGGCTGAGGGGCTGATCCTTGAACCCACGGCGGCGGTGCTGGCACTGCTGTTGCTGCAGCTCGCCCTCGGTGATCTGACGGGCTGGCAGCAGGTGGTGAGCCTGCTGGTGCTGCGGCTGGGCGGGGGGGCGCTGATCGGCGCCCTGGCGGGCTGGCTGTTGGTGCTGGTGCTGGAGCGCCTGCCCGAGCAGGCGGAGGGCCTGCAGCTGCAGGTGTCGCTGGGGATGCTGTTCCTGGTGGTGGCCAGCTGCCAGACGCTGCTTCCGGAGGCTGGATTCCCCGCGGCGGTGATGGTGGGCGTGGTGGTGGGGCTGCGGCTCGATCAACAGGCCAGTCGCCTCGATGCGCTGATTGCCCAGCTGGCGCAGCTGGCGATCACCGTGCTGTTTCCTCTGCTGGCGGCCGATCTGGCCTGGGGGGAGCTGAGCCCCCTGGGCTGGGGCGGGGTGCTGTGTGTGCTCGGCCTGATGCTGTTCCGCTGGCTGGTGGTGCAGTGTGCCGGAGTCGGACTTCCCCACCTCGGCTGGCGCGATCGGCTGATGCTGAGCTGGGTGGCACCGCGCGGCATCGTGACCGCGGCGGTGGCCAGCCTGTTTGCGCTCGATCTGCAGGCGGCCGGCGTGCCAGGGGGTGGTGCTCTCAAGGGGCTGGTGTTTCTGACGATCCTGATCACCGTGGCCGTGCAGGGTTTCAGCGCACCGTGGCTGGCCCAGAGCCTGGATCTGCTGGAGCCGGCTCTCCCCTCAGAGGCTGCGTTCGATGCGGCTGCGGGCCTCGCCTCCGGCCTGGAGCAACAACCAGGTGGCGAGCAGGTCGGGACCCTGAAGGCTTCCCAGTAGGGCGGCACGCAGGCTCTTCATCAGCACGCCCTTCTTGACGCCGGCGGCGGCCACGGCTTCGCCGAGCAGGGCCTGGGCCTCTTCCGCGCTGAGGGGGCCTTCCGGCAGGCGCTCCAGCAGGGCCTGCAGGGCCGGGCGGGCACCTGGGCTGTCCAGCTGTTGAACGGCGGCCTCATTCAGCGCCGGCCGCTCGAAGAAGGGTCGCCCCTGCTCGATGCCGTCCTGGAGGGTCACCAGGGATGGCCCGATCAGGGCAGTCAGCTCCTGCAGCCAGTCGTCGTCTGCGCTCTGCACGGGCCAGCCCTGGCTGCGCCAGAGGGGCAGCAGGGCAGCCAGCAGTTCGGCAGGGCTCTGTTCATGCAGCACCTGGCTGTTGAGCCAGTTGAGCTTGTCCCAGTCGAAGCGGGCCCCCGCCTTGTTGACCCGATCGAAGCTGAAGGCCGCGGCGGCCTCGGCCAGGCTGAAGCGCTCGCCCATCCCCTCCGGCGGCGACCAGCCGAGCAGGGTCATGTAGTTGGCCAGGGCTTCGGCGGTGTAACCCATCTCCCGGAAGTCGTTCACCGAGGTGACGCCATCCCGCTTGGAGAGCTTGCGGCCCTCCTTGTTGAGGATGAGCGGCGTGTGGGCGAACACCGGAGCCGGGGCGCCGAGGGCCTCGTAGAGCAGCAGTTGCTTGGCGGTGTTGGCGATGTGGTCTTCGCCGCGGATCACGTGGCTGATCGCCATCGCGGCGTCGTCCACCACGACCACCAGGTTGTAGAGGGGATCGCCGATCTGATCGGCAGGTGCCCGGCGGGCGATCACCATGTCGCCGCCGAGATCTGCGCCGGACCAGCGCATGTCGCCACGCACCAGATCGGACCAGGTGATCACTGCATCGTCATTGATCCGGAAGCGGATCGTGGCTTCACGCCCTTCGGCGATGTAGGCCTGCTCCTGCTCCGGGCTGAGGTCGCGATGGCGATTGTCGTAGCGGGGGGCGCGATTGTCAGCGGCCTGACGCTCACGCATCTCGGTGAGTTCCGCTTCGGTGGCGTAACAGCGGTAGGCCTTGCCGGCCTCGAGCAGGCCTTGGATGGCGGCGCGGTGCTCGGCGATGCGTTCGCTCTGGATCACCGGCTCGGCGTCCCAGTTCAGGCCAAGCCACTGCAGACCCTCAAGAATGTTGGCTGTGTACTCGGGCTTGCTGCGCTCCTTGTCCGTGTCCTCGATGCGCAGCAGGAACTGGCCTCCCTGGCGCCGTGCGAACAGCCAATTGAACACCGCTGTCCGGGCTGTGCCGATGTGCAGAGTCCCGGTTGGGCTGGGGGCGAGACGAACACGCACCGCAGCTGCCACCGGCTTCTCTCCTCTGATCTGAAGTTTTGAACGGGACTGACGGGGCTCGAACCCGCAACTTCCGCCGTGACAGGGCGGTGCTCTAACCGATTGAACTACAGTCCCTTGAGTGCTCAGAGAGCTCTCCCAGACAGGGCTTTTAGCCTGGCCTGTGCCGCGTCAGCGACCCCAAAAGTATCCGTTGTCGCGGTGCCCTCCGTCAAGCCCGCCAGAGGCGGGCCGAGGCGGGCTGACGAAGCGTCGACCGCTCAGGGGCGGAAGCCGGCAGGTTCGATCAGGCGCACCTGGTTGCCACGGGCAGTGAATTCGCGACCCTGATCGCTTTGCACCACCACACGACCGCCAGACTTCACGCGGATCACCCGGGCACGAACCCAGCCAAGAGCGGCGGACTCGAGAACCTTGACCACATCACCGGGCTGTAGATCCAACTCCATGTCCGGAACCAAGAGACTGCAAGGAGGGGACATCGAACGCGCCGTGGAGGACTTGAACCCCCGACATCAGGTTTTGGAGACCTGCGTTCTACCAACTGAACTAACGGCGCAGGGCCGATGTCCCCCCATTCGAGAAGAGCCGGATTGTCTCCGGGACCTTCTCGGCAGGCCGCAACTGAGCGTAACGGCCTGATGGATTGAGGCGGGAGGGCCTCAGCGATCGAAGCGCTGCTTGACGCGGGTGGCTTTGCCCACACGGTCGCGCAGGTAGAAGAGCTTCGCTCGACGCACTTTACCCCGTCGCTCCACCTTCACGGAAGCCACCTGGGGGCTCTGCAGCATGAACACCCGCTCCACGCCGATGCCCTGGAAGATGCGACGCACGGTGATGGTCTCGTTCAGGCCGCCGTGGCGCTTGGCGATCACCACGCCCTCATAGGGCTGGATGCGCTCCTTGTTGCCCTCGGTGATGCGCACGCCCACGCGGACGGTGTCGCCCACGTAGATGTCAGGCAGCTCCTTGGCCTGCTTGGCGATCTGCTCGGCCTCGAAAGCGTTGATCAGCTCACGGGCGCTGAGCTTGCCGGCACTCACCTTGGTGGCGGGTTTGTCAGCCACGGCAACGCCAGCGGTTTCAGCAGCGGCCTCAGCCGTGGTGCCGCTCGACTGGGTGTCGTCCTGATTGATGTCCTTGGAATCCGCTGCCATCCCAGCTCCGTAAAACGCCTGGCCAAACAGCGAGTGTACCGGCTCAGGGTTCCAGGCTGGCCTTGCCGGGGCGCCGGCGCCAGCGCTGTCCCAGCAGAGTCGCCCCGGTGACCAGCATCCAGGCGAGCCCCAGGCCGTTGAACAGCACGTAGAACGGTTCGGCGTGCGGGCCGAGCCACTCCCCTTCGTGCAGCGCCATCAGCCAGTGCACCTGATCACGGCTGAGACCGGCCCAGTCCTTGAGCAGCCGGTAGGCCATCCCGCTGCTGACGGTCAGCAGCAGTGGCGCCAGCACCACCGGCGCCATGGCGCCATGCAGGCGGCGGAACTGAACCAGCAGGGATGTCATCGGACCGGCCGGACCGGGGTCTCAGGTTCTAACTTGAAATCATCAGGGTTTGCATGCGCATCGCAGCCGCCGCCCGACGTCCAAGGAACGCCCCACTCGCGTGAACCCCCTCGTATGAATCTGTTCGCTGACCTGCTGGCGGCCACTCAGAAATCCTCTGGCCAGGGGGGTGTCACTCCGTCCACCCTCGCCGTTGAACCGGTCGACCAGGCCGGCCCTCGTATTCAGAAGAGTCGCCGTGGTGTGGAGGTGAAGAGCGCCCGCGAGATTGAAACGATGCGCCAGGCCAGCCGCATCGTGGCCACGGTGCTGCGCGAGATCATCGAGATCGCCGCTCCGGGCATGACCACGGGCGAGCTCGATGCCCATGCCGAGAAGCGCATCCGTGAGATGGGTGCCGTGCCCAGCTTCAAGGGGTACCACGGTTTCCCGGCCAGCATCTGCGCCTCGATCAACAACGAGGTGGTGCATGGCATCCCCAGCGGCAAGCGCGTGATCAAGGCCGGTGATCTGGTCAAGATCGACACCGGCGCCTATTTCGACGGCTATCACGGCGACAGCTGCGTGACGCTCTGCGTCGGCGATGGGGTGCCCGAGCAGGCCCGCACCCTGGCGCGGGTGGCCCAGGAATCGTTGATGAAGGGGCTGGCCACGATCAGGGCCGGCAGCACCCTGTTCGAGCTGGCCGGCGCCGTGCAGGACCACGTGGAGGCCCATGGCTTCGCCGTGGTGGAGGACTACACGGGCCATGGCGTGGGCCGCAACCTGCATGAGGAGCCCTCGGTGTTCAACTACCGCACCCGCGAACTGCCGAACATGAAGCTGCGGGCCGGCATGACCCTGGCGGTGGAGCCGATCCTCAATGCCGGCAGCAAGGCCTGTCGCACCCTCAAGGACCGCTGGACCGTGGTGACCGTGGACGGCAGCCTCTCGGCCCAGTGGGAGCACACCATCGCCGTCACCAGTGACGGCTGCGAGATCCTCACCGACCGGGATTTCTGAGTTCAGGCGGCCGCTCGGCTGAACAGGCGGAAGTAGGCCCAGCGGCTCAGGGCCGCCAGGGGCATCAGCAGATAGGTGAGGGGATTCGGGCTGACGATCACCAGCCCCCATCCCCATCGGGCCTGGCGCACTACGGCGCGTGCCACAAAGTCCGCACTCATCACGCCGATCGGATTGAGGGCCGAGCGGAAGGGGCCCAGCACCAGCCGGCGGATCCGCAGCTGCGGACCCGCCAGCTCCAGGCTGCGCAGGCTCAGCAGCTGGCCCTGCAGCCGCTTGCTGATCTCGTAAAGCGGGCTGAGCGCCGGCTGGATCTCGGCTTCCGAGGTGTTCATCCACAGCTCCCGGGGTTGGCCGGCACCGTGCCGTTCGGCACTGGCCGCGACGGCGAACAGCTCCAGGAGGCGCCAGCAGCTGAGGGCATTCACCTCCAGGGAGCGCTGCACCGCCTCGGCACTGCGGTCGCCGTGCACGTTCACGCCGTGGTTCAGCACAAGGATGTCCACCTCCGCCAGCAGGGCGCACAGCTCCTCCTCCTGCCCGCAGCGCCAGTGGTGCTGACGCAGGGGGATCGGCTGGCCGCCGGGATCAACGAGCGCCAGCGGCGCCGCGCTGCTGGTGAGGGCAAGGAGGTTCGCGCCCAGGCGGTGCAGTTCCTGCAGCAGCGCCTGGCCCAGGCTGCCGCTGGCGCCGGTCACGGCGACGGTGCGCCCGCGGTAGGGGAGGTCGGCCATCGGCTCTGGCGAAGGGTGGCGGCGTGCGTCATCCTCGGAGGCGCCGCCGCAGTGTGTGGATCGTGGAGTCTGCGCTGCTCCTGTTTGCCCCCTATTGCCAGGGTTCGCTGCGACGCTCCGAGCTGGAGGAGGCCCTGGCGCTGCTGGCCAGTGGTGCTCTGCAGGGGGCCCGCCGCCTGCGCCCCTCCGGTTCCCGCCCGTTCCGGATGCACTGGCAACCGGTGCAGTCACCGCTGGCGGTCACGCAGGTCAGCCTGGTGTTTGAGCCGCTGCCGCACTACACCTTCAGCGTGCCCAGCTACCGTCTCGTGCTCTGGCTGATGGATCGGCGCAGCAGCCCGGATCCAGACCAGTCGCTGGTTGACCTGCCCGAGCGCTTCTGGAGCTGGCTGATCCTGGGCGATCGCGACGCCGCCGCTGCGGCCTAGATTCGCTCGACCAGCGACCGGTGCATGGGCCAGGTCAGTGCAGTTCCTCAGCCCGGTCAGTCGCAGGGCGGTCCTCCCGCCGGAGATGTGCGCACCCTGCTGATCGGCTCCTGTGAGGCCTTCAGCGGTAAGTCGGCTCTGGTGCTCGGTCTGGCGCGTCTGCTCATTCAGGCCGGCGTGAGTGTGCGCTTCGGCAAACCCCTCGCCGCGACCTCATCCAGCCCGGCGGGCCAGCTGATCCCCGCCGTGCAGCGCCACGGTCTGGCGCAGTCCGAGCAGCGGCTCCTCAGTGCTGATCTGCAGGCTGGTGCGGGTCTCGATGGGCTGCGCCAGTGCCTCCAGCAGGCGCCGGCCGGTCTCACCCTGCTGGAGGCGCCCGGCAGCCTCAGCGAGGGTCTGCTCTATGGCCTCAGCCTGCCTCAGCTGGCCCGCGGTCTGCAGGCGCCGGTGGTGCTTGTGCACCCCTGGAACGACTGCGACAGCGTTGATCCGTTGCTGCAGGCCCGCGAGCAGCTGGGCGACCTGCTGGCCGGCGTCGTTTTGAACGGTGTCCAGCCTGATCAGGTGGCCAGCCTGCGCGACACCCTGGTGCCAGCCCTGGAGCGCCTTGGGTTGCCGGTCCTGGGTGTGATGCCCCGCTCACCGTTGCTGCGCAGCGTCACGGTCGAGGAGCTCTCCCGCCGCCTCGATGCTGAAGTGCTGTGTTGCCGCGATCGCCTCGATCTGCTGGTGGAGACGCTCTCGATCGGGGCGATGAATGTGAACTCGGCCATGGAGTTCTTCCGCCGCCGCCGCAATATGGCGGTTGTGACCGGCGCCGACCGCACCGATATCCAGCTGGCGGCACTGGAGGCCTCCACCCAGTGTCTGATCCTGACCGGAGCCGGAGAACCGCTGCCCCAGCTGATCTCCCGCGCCGAGGAGCTGGAGGTGCCGTTGCTGAAGGTCGAGCACGACACCCTCACCACGGTGGAAGTGATCGAGCGCACGTTCGGCCATGTGCGGCTGCAGGAGTCGGTGAAGGCCACCTATGCCTTCCGCCTGGTGGAGGAACACTGCAGTTTCGAGGCGCTGTTCCGGCGTCTGCACCTGCCGGTTCCCGCATAAACACTGCTAGTTTCGTGGCGTCCGCTATGGGCGAGCGTTGACCCGGTCTCTTGATCTTCCGGCTCTCGACCGGATCGATACCCTGGCCCAGGAACTGGCGATGCTGCAGGACCGCAGCAAGCGCCGCATCGCCATCCTGGGCAGCCGGCACGTGCCGGTGGTTTCCGTCCATCTCGTTGAGCTGGTGGCGCGCTCCCTCGCCCAGGAGGGCCACAGCCTGATCACCTCCGGCGCCCAGGGGGTCAACTCTGCTGTGATCCGCAGCGTTCTCGACGTTGATGCCTCGCGGCTCACGGTGCTGCTGCCCCAGAGCCTCGATCGTCAGCCGCGTGAATCCCGCGATCAGCTGGAGCGGGTGCTGCATCTGGTGGAGAAGCCGGAACACGATGAGCTGCCGCTTCCCTTGGCCAGCAGCCTCTGCAATCAGGAGAT
>RFPK01000021.1 GCA_009926195.1 Synechococcaceae bacterium WB4_1_0192
CTGGGAGTTGTGCACCCGTCCCAGGTCGAGCCGTTCGGCCAGGGCCGGCAGAACCCGCTGGCTCCAGCCGTTGCGCTCATGCCAGGCCTTGATCAGGTGCCCGAACGCATCGCGCCCTGATTCGAGTTCTTCTCGATAATGCACGCGATACGGATCCGTACTGCTACCATTTTACCGGACCTGAGAGGAGGGGCCGTTCCGGCGCCCATGACAGCCACCATCACCACCCCTGTGCGCGTGCGGCATCTGCACCGCCCCCGCGGTGCCGCCCCGGCGCCGGCCCAGCCAGTCGAAGCCGGGCGCAGCTGGGGCGTCATCCTGTTCATGGCCGTGATCCATGCCCTGGCGCTCGTGGCCCTGCTGCCGCGGTTCTGGAGCCTGACCGCCGTTGCCAGCCTGCTGATTCTCTACTGGCTGACCGCCTGCCTCGGCGTCACGATCGGCTACCACCGCCTGCTCAGTCACCGCGCCTTCCGCGTGCCGCAATGGCTGGAGCGCGTCTTCGCCACCTGTGGTGCCCTCAGCTGCCAGCAGGGGCCGATCGACTGGGTCGGTCTGCATCGCCATCATCACAAGTTTTCTGATACGGATGCGGATCACCACAACAGCCACCGTGGCTTCTGGTGGAGTCACATGGGCTGGATGTTCCGCGCCATCCCCGCCGTGGCGGCCGTGCCGCGCTTGAGCGGCGATCTGGCCGCCGATCCCTACTACCGCTGGCTGAACCGCTGGTTCCTGGTGCTGCAGCTGCCCCTGGCCGCGCTGCTGTTCTGGATCGGCACCGCCAGCGGTGCCGGCGGCTGGGCCCTGGTGCTCTGGGGCATCCCGCTGCGGCTGGTGCTCGTGTATCACGCCACCTGGCTGGTCAATTCCGCCACGCACCGCTGGGGCTACAGCCGTCATGCCAGCGGCGACGGCTCCCGCAACAACCCCTGGGTGGCGGCGCTCACCTTCGGCGAAGGCTGGCACAACACCCATCACGCCTATCCCCACTCCGCCCGTCACGGCTGGGGCTGGCGGGAGCCCGATCTCACCTGGCTTCACATCCGCCTGTTGCAGCGCCTCGGCCTGGCCACCCAGGTGCGCCTGCCGCAGCCGCTGCGCGATCAGGCTGAAGGCTGTGGCGTAGGCTGACCCATCGCCCAGACGTTGATCGTTCGTACCGTTCCCATGGCCAAGCGCGTTTCCGTGGTCCTCAACGAGGACGTTCTCAGCCTTGGCCGCAACGGCGATCTGGTTGAGGTGGCTCCCGGCTATGCCCGCAATTTCCTGCTGCCTCAGGGCAAGGCCGTCCCTGTCACCCCCGCCGTGATGCGGCAGGTGGAGCACCGCCGCGCCAAGGAGGCTGAGCGTCAGGCCGCCCTCAAGGCCGAGGCCGTCGCCTTCCGCACCGCCCTCGACACGATCGGCCGCTTCACCGTCAAGAAGCAGACCGGTGGTGACGACGTGCTGTTCGGCACCGTGACCAACGGTGACGTGGCCGAGGCCATTGAAGCCGCCACCAAGAAGGACGTGGATCGCCGCGACATCCTGGTCCCCGAGATTCACCGCACTGGCTCCTACAAGGTTCAGGTCAAGCTGCACCCCGAAGTCACCGCCGAGATCAACCTCGAAGTGGTCAGCCACTGAGCACGCCTCTGGCTCGGGTCCGGCCCTCCGCGGCGCCGCTGCAGCCCAATGGCTTCCGACGCCGTCAGTTCCCTCGCGGGCTGGCGGCGTTTTCTCTTGGCGCCGGCTGTGCTGAGCTGGTGAAGCCGGTCGCACCGGCCCTGTCTGTTCCCCGATTCCGCAGCAGCCCCCGGCGATGGTGAGCGTTCCCCAGAGCAATCCGCTGCCCGAGGAGGATGGGCGCCGGCCCCAGCGTCGCGGCCGGGATGACGCCCGCTTCGAGGCCCTGCCCGATGGCGTGCCGCCCCAGAACCTGGAGGCCGAGGAGGCCGTGCTCGGCGGGGTGCTGCTCGATCCCGATGCCATCGGCCGCGTCGCCGATGTGCTCCAGCCCGAGGCCTTCTATCTCACGGCCCATCGGGAGATCTATCGCACTGCCCTGATGCTGCACAGCCAGGGCAAGCCCACCGATCTCACCGCCATGACCGCCTGGCTGGCGGATACCGGCAACCTCGAGAAGGTGGGGGGCAGCGGGCGGCTGGTGGAGCTGGTGGAGCGCACCCTCTCCACCGCCTCGATCGATCAGGTGGCGCGCCTGGTGATGGACAAGTACCTGCGCCGCCAGCTGATCCGCTCCGGCAATGAGGTGATCGCCCTCGGCTTCGATCAGAGCAAGCCGATGGAGCAGGTGCTCGATGAGGCGGAGCAGAAGATCTTCGCCATCAGCCAGGAGAAGCCCAGCACCGGCCTCACGCCCACGGCCGAGATCCTCACCGCCACCTTTCAGGAGATCGAGAGTCGCTCGCTGGGCACGGCCGTGGCCGGCATCCCGGTGAACTTCTACGACCTGGACGCCATGACCCAGGGGCTGCAGCGCAGCGATCTGATCATCATCGCCGGCCGGCCCGCCATGGGCAAAACCGCGATCACGCTCAACCTGGCCAAGAACGTGGCCCAGCTGCACAACCTGCCGGTGTGCGTGTTCTCGCTGGAGATGAGCAAGGAGCAGCTCACCTACCGCCTGCTGGCGATGGAGGTGGGCATCGAAAGCGGCCGCCTGCGCACCGGCCGCCTGCAACCGGAGGAGTGGCCGCTGCTGGGCCAGGGCATCAGCAGCCTTGGCCAGATGCCGATCTACATCGACGACAAGCCCAATGCCGGCGTGCTGGAGATGCGCTCGCTCTGCCGCCGCCTGATGGCCGAATCCGGCAAGGAGCTGGGGCTGGTGGTGATCGACTACCTGCAGTTGATGGAGGGCGGCGGCTCCGACAACCGCGTGCAGGAGCTGTCGCGCATCACCCGTGGCCTCAAGCAGATGGCCCGCGAACTCAACGTGCCGGTGATCGCCCTCTCCCAGCTCAGCCGCGGCGTGGAGGCCCGCACCAACAAGCGGCCGATGCTCTCGGATCTGCGCGAATCAGGCTCGATCGAGCAGGACGCCGACCTCGTGCTGATGATCTATCGCGACGAGTACTACAACCCCGACACCCCCGACCGCGGCATCACCGAAGTGATCGTGACCAAGCACCGCAATGGCCCGGTGGGGGTGGTGAAACTGTTGTTCGAACCCCAGTACACCCGCTTCCGCAACCTGGCGGCCCCCGGCGGTCTCTGAAGCGAGAATGACAGCCATGGTGAGCCAGCCCGAACACGCCCCAACCGAACACGCCCCAACCGAGCACTTCGATGTGATCGTGGTAGGTGGCGGCCATGCCGGCTGCGAGGCGGCGCTGACCGCGGCTCGGCTCGGCTGCTCCACGGCGCTGTTCTCACTCAACCTTGATCGCATCGCCTGGCAGCCCTGCAACCCGGCGGTGGGCGGCCCGGCCAAGAGTCAGCTGGTGCATGAGGTGGATGCCCTCGGCGGCGTGATCGGCCGCCTGGCCGATGCCACCGCCCTGCAGAAGCGGGTGCTGAACGCCAGCCGCGGGCCGGCGGTGTGGGCCCTGCGCGCCCAAACGGATAAACGCCAGTACGCCCGCCAGATGCTGCAGTTGCTGCAGCACACCCCCAACCTGGCCCTGCGCGAGGCGATGGTGACCGGTCTGCTGGTGGAGGGCGCCGTCGATGGCGGCGGTTCCGCCTGGGACCCGGCCCAGGGGCCGGCGGCGCGGATCAGCGGTGTGCGCACCTACTTCGGCAGCACCTACAGCGCCGGCGCCGTGATCCTCACCGCCGGCACCTTCCTGGGGGGGCAGATCTGGGTCGGCAACCAGTCGATGAGCGCCGGTCGGGCCGGTGAACAGGCGGCTGAGGGGCTCACCGCGGCCCTGGAGGCCCTCGGCTTTCAGATGGGTCGCCTCAAGACCGGCACGCCCGCCCGCGTCGACCGGCGCAGCATCGCCCTCGATCAGCTGGAGGAGCAGCCCAGCGACGCTCACGACCGCTACTTCTCCTTTGATCCCAGCAGCTGGGTGAGCGGCGAGCCGATGAGCTGCCACATCACCCGCACCACGGCCGCCACCCACCAGCTGATTCGCGACAACCTCCATCTCACGCCGATCTACGGCGGCTTCATCGACAGCAAGGGCCCGCGTTATTGCCCTTCGATCGAAGACAAGATCGTGCGCTTTGCCGATAAGGATTCCCACCAGATCTTCCTGGAGCCGGAGGGGCGCGACACGCCGGAGATCTATGTGCAGGGCTTCTCCACCGGTCTGCCGGAGCGGCTGCAGCTGGAGCTGCTGCGCACCCTGCCCGGCCTGGAGCAGTGCGTGATGCTGCGCCCCGCCTACGCGGTGGACTACGACTACCTGCCCGCCACCCAGTTGCTGCCCTCGCTGGAAACCAAGCGGGTGCAGGGCCTCTATTCGGCCGGTCAGCTCAATGGCACCACCGGCTACGAGGAGGCGGCGGCCCAGGGGTTGGTGGCCGGTCTCAACGCCGTGCGGCAGCTGCGGGGTCAGGAGCCGGCGCACCTGCCGCGGGAAGGCAGCTACATCGGCACGATGATCGACGACCTGATCACCCGCGACCTGCGCGAGCCCTACCGGGTGCTCACCAGCCGCAGTGAATACCGGCTGGTGCTGCGCGGTGACAATGCCGATCGGCGCCTGACGCCCCTGGGCCGCGAGCTGGGGCTGATCGATGATCGCCGCTGGCAGATCTACGAGCGCAAGCAGGCGGCGATCGCCGCTGAGACCCGGCGGCTGGAGACGGTGCGGCTCAAGGTCAGCGATCCGGTGGCCCCGGCGGTGGTGGCCCGGACCGGTGCGGTGATCAAGGGATCGATCACCCTGGCCGATCTGCTGCGCCGCCCCGGTTTCCACAGCGCCGATCTGGTCCTTCATGGTCTGGCGGACGCCGACCTGCCGCTCGATGTGCGTGAAGGCGCCGAGATCGACATCAAGTACAGCGGTTATCTGGCGCGCCAGCAGCAGCAGATCGATCAGGTCCGCAAGCAGGAGCACCGGCCGATTCCCGCCGGCATCGATTACGCGGCCATCGGCACCCTCTCCCGTGAGGCGCGCGAGAAGCTCGCGGCGATCCAGCCGCTCAACCTCGGTCAGGCTGCCCGCATCCCTGGTGTCAGCCATGCCGATGTGACGGCGCTGCTGCTCTGGCTGGAGCTCGATGGCCGGCGGCGGGCGCCCGTCGGTCCCGGCCAGGCCCGATAGCCTGTTGCCCCTTTCAGCGGCCGCGATGAACGCCACCAGGGCCTACTGGGAGCTGCGCGCCGAGCAGGTGATGGACCGGGTGTTCGAGCCGGCGGCGCTTGAGATGGGCCGCCGCCAGTCAACCCGCCCCGAGGACACCAGCATTGAGGTGGAGGTGCGCCCCCTGGCACCGCCCCGTTCGTCCCGCTGGCCGATCCTCGGCTGCGGTGGTCTCGCCTGCCTGGCCCTGGGGCTCGGCATCGCCTGGCGGCAGGCTCAGCAGGAGCTGCGTCAGGAGCGCACCGTCCGGCTGCTGGAGGGTATCCGCTCCATCCCGCCGGTGAACCAGGCACCGGCTCCGGCCCCGGTGCCCCGCCCGGCGCCGGCGACCCCGGATCCTGCCGCCGCACTGCCGCCGCCGCCGCCGGATCAGGCCTGGATCCAGGAGCTGGCCCGTCTGGATGGCCCGGCCCCGGCCGGGGCGGCGCCGTTGCGGGTGCCGCTCAACGGCACACTGCGGGCGCCGGCCCCCCGGGCCGGAGCAGCGCCTGCTCCCGCCGCGGTGCCTGAGCTGTTGGGGGTGGTGCATGTGCCCGGTCGCGCCGGATCCGCGATCTTTCAGGTGGGTCGCAGCTCCTACAGCGTCGCCACCGGCGAGCTGATCGGCTCCAGTGGCTGGCGCCTGCAGGGCACAAGTGCGGATTCGGTGCTGATTCAGCGCGGTGCCCAGAGTCGGCGCGTCAGCATCGGCGCTGGTCTCTGAGCGCCCGGTCCGTGTCTGAACGGCTCCTCTGGCCTTCCCCTGAACCCCTCTGGCAGGCCTGCCCGGCGGCGGTGGCTGCCGGGCAGGCTCCGGCCCTGAGCGGGCCATGGCGCCTGCTGCTCCTGGGGGATGGCAGTCCCACCCGCCATCTGCAGTCGTTGACGGGCCTGCCGGTGGAGGTGGAGGTGATCGCCATGGCGGCCGATGTCGACCCCGGTGCGGAGGCCCCGGTCGAGGTGGCGGAGCTGGAGCCCCCGCTGCTGCGCCGGCAGGTGTGGCTCCGCTGCGGCGACGACACGCTGGCCTGGGCCGAGAGCTGGTGGAACCAGCGGCAGGCGGAGTGCCACCTGGCTCAGCGCTCCCAGCCGATCTGGCGCAGCCTGACCGCCGGGCGGGCCGAGCTCTATCGCGAGGTGGATGGACTGGCCCTCGTGCGGGCACCGGGCCTGGCGGCCGGTTTCGGTTATCCCGGGCCCTACTGGAGCCGCCACTACCGCTTCTTCCGTGGCGGCAGCGAACTCACCGTGATCCGCGAGGTGTTTTCGCCGCGGCTGCAGGCCTGGCTCGGCCCGGCCGCAGCCTCTCCCTGACCGTTGCGAACCATCACGTTGCGTAACGGGGGTGACGACCTGCTACGGAGTGTGCTTGACATCTTGCGCCCTGCCGTGATTGGGACAGGGTGGTCTCAGTGATGGGGCGTGGACGATGGCGGCGCGGCGACACAGCAATCCCAGCCGGCCCGAGCCGGTGGCCTTGCATCCCGACCCGGCGGAGGCTCCGGTCTGGCTGACCCTCACCGACCTGGGTCGGATTTACGGCATCTCGGCCATGCACTGTGGCCGGCTGCTCAGCGAGGCCGGTCTGCGCGATCGGGAGGGCCACCCCACCGACCGCGCGGTACAGATCGGCTGCGCCTCCCCTGGACAACAGCACCACGGCGGCCAGCCCTTCTGGCATCGTCAGCAATGCAGCAGTGCCTTTGAGGCCGCTGGCCTGGTGACGGTGCGCCGCGCCACCCTGGTGCAGCAGTGGGTCGATCTGCTCAGTGCCCTCGCTGTGGGGTCACCGGCGATCAGCACCAGCGCCGCCCAGATGGCGGAGGAGATGCCGGCCGATCTGCTGGAGCCCGTGAACCGCCAGCTGCGCCAGCTCGGCTGCAGCTTCCAGGTCCAGTCGGGCCGCCCCGTCAGTCGCGCCGCCGCGACGAGCGCGGCACGGCGCGAGCCGCCGGCGGGGGCTGCTGCCGCTCCACTGGCGCGGCCGGGCCGCCGGCCCCCGGCTCACGGCGCCAGCGGTTGACGCTGAAGCTGGCGTCGTCGGGCCACTCCTCCTGCGGGTCGGGCTGCGCTGCTGTGCCCGTCAGCAGCGGCGCGTTGCGCCGTGAGATGGCCTCAAGGGGCTGGCGCCGGCCGGCAGCGGGCCGTTGGGCTCGCAACGGCTGTTGAACGCTCAAGGGCCGTGCCGACGCGGCCTGCGCGCTGCCGCTGCGCTCCTGCCAGGGCTCACGCCAGCCGTCCTCGTCCTCCAGCAGCCAGTCGAGCCTGTTTTCCACCCAGCGACCCAGATCGCCCGGTCGCAGCCGCGAGCTCGGTCTGGCCCCGCTGTCCCGGGCCTGGCCCCGTCCGCCCGGTCGTGCGCCGGCCACGCCGTCCACCAGCTGGCGGCCTGCCGTCATCCATTGATCCAGGCGCTGTTCCAGTCCGGGCTCAGGGCGTTGATAGGAGCGGCGCGCCGGTCCGCCCCAGTCGTCGTCCGCCGGGCGGCTCCGGCGGGCTGCACGATCGGACCAGTCCAGGCGCCCATCGCGGTTGTCACGGGCGTCGCGCCCATCGCGATCGTCCCAGGGGGCGCGGTTGCGGGAGGAATCCACCATCGCTGCAGGCTAGGCATTGCTCAGCTTCACGCTGCGGCTTCAAACACCAGCTGGCAGCTGGCGTGCCAGCGCCCGCCATGCAGGCGATCGCAGCAGGCCCGGCAGGCGATCCCCACCTGGCGCCGCCGATAGGGAGCCGCCAGGCCGCAGTTCGGGCAGCGGGCGATCCAGCGGGCCGGCCCCGTCGGCAGCGGGAAGCGGTGCCGCACGCTCACCTCGAACTCCCGCTGGGCCGCGTTGATCGCCGCCATCCGGGCGCGGAACTGGGGGCCGTGGGCCTCCTCCAGCCCCAGCACCCGGTGGATCCAGGCGTGGATCATCTCGTGGCAGAGCGTGCTGATGGTGGCCGCCACCGGTAGCGGCTCCAGCAGCGGCCGCGACAGCACGATCTCGCTCAGGCTGGTGCCATCGGCCCGGCGCCCGTAGCGGTAGAGGCCGGCGCTGCGGCGCATCCGCCCATCGCTCCAGCGCACGCTCACCAGGCTGATGCCGTCGGGGGCCAGGGCGCCCTCGAAGTGCTCGCGGTTCAGCCGGTGGAACAGGGGCAGCAGCGGAACCAGGGGCATGCCGTCGGGTCGGGCGCGGCGTCGCGCTCAGGCCGGCTGAGTCTGGCTGAGGAAACCCGCACCGCCGCGGGCGGGCGCAGGGCCGCTCCGCTCCTGCAGAATCGGCCCCACTTGCGTTCCCGTGCGTCCATGGACATGCAACTGGTGCAGACCATCGGCACCAAGGCCCTGGCGGCCGGTGCCGGCGCCCTGCTGCTCTACTGGACCATCAGCGCCGTGAAGCTGGTGCTGAACGCCCGGGGCATCAACCCGGTGATCAAGCAGTTCTTCACCCAGGTGGCCTCCGGCCGGATCGACGCCGCCTACCTGCTCACCACCAAGAACTACCGCTCGCACGTGAACCGTCAGCAGTTCCTGCGCTTCCTGGCGGGCCTGCAGCTGAATAAGTACCGCAACCTCAAGTCGGGCCGGCCGCGTATCCAGGAGGACCAGATCATCCTCACCGTCAAGCTCAAGGCCGAGAACAACGAGGAGCTGCCCCTCGATTTCACCTTCGTGAAGGTGGAGGACGACTGGCGCGTGGATCGCATCCAGAAGCTGGCCGCGGCCTGATGTCCTGCCCGGCCGACGCGTGAGCCCGACCCAGACCCCGCAAGCCCAGCGCGCGGCTGAACTGCGACAGCTGCTCAGCCGCGCTGCCCACGCCTACTACGTGCTCGATGCCCCCGAGATGGAGGACGCGGTCTACGACCGCCTCTACCGGGAGCTGCTCGACCTCGAGACCGCTCATCCCGAGCTGATCACGCCCGACAGCCCGACCCAGCGGGTCGGCGGTGCCCCGGCCGAGGGCTTCCAGAGCGTGCGCCACCGCATCGGCCTGCTCAGCCTCGACAACGCCTTCAACACCGCCGAGCTGGAGGCCTGGTACACGCGCCTGCTGAAGGTGCTCGACCGGGAGCCCGCCGCTGGTGAGCCTGAGCCGCCCCTGGCGATGGTCGGCGAGCTGAAGATCGACGGCAACGCCCTGGCCCTCAGCTACGCCAATGGCCTGCTGTTGCGGGCTGCCACCCGCGGCGATGGCGAACAGGGCGAGGAGATCACGGCCAACGTGCGCACGATCGCCTCGCTGCCGTTGCGGTTGCAGCTGGAGCAGCCGCCCGCCTGGGTGGAGGTGCGCGGTGAGGCCCTGATCCCCGACGCCACCTTCGCGGCGATCAATGCCGAGCGTGCGGCCAGGGGTGAGGCCCTGTTCGCCAACCCTCGCAACGCCTGCGCCGGCACCCTGCGCCAACTGGATCCACGCGTGGTGGCAGCGCGGCGGCTGGATTTCTTCGCCTACACCCTCCATCTGCCGGCTGACTGGCAGCCGGGCCGAGGGGATCCGCCGCGCCCCACCAGCCAGTGGGAGTCGCTGCAGTGGCTCAGGGCCGCCGGCTTCAAGGTGAATCCCAACGCGGCGCTGCTGCCGGATCTGGCGGCCGTGGAGGCGTTCTTCGCCCAGTGGGACGAAGGGCGTCGCCGTCTGCCCTACGCCACCGACGGCGTGGTGGTGAAGCTCGACGACCTGCGCCTTCAGGATGCCGCCGGTTTCACCCAGAAGGCGCCGCGCTGGGCGATCGCCCTGAAATATCCGGCCGAGGAGGCCCCCAGCCGGCTGCTGCGCCTGAGCTGCCAGGTGGGCCGCACCGGGGTGGTGACGCCCGTCGCCGAATTCGAGCCGGTGCCGCTGGCGGGCACGGTCGTCGGCCGCGCCACCCTGCACAACGCCGATCGCCTGGCGGAGCTGGATCTGCACGCCGGCGACACGATCGTGGTGCGCAAGGCCGGCGAGATCATCCCCGAGGTGCTGCGGGTGCTTCCCGCGCTGCGCCCCGCCGGCGCCGTGCGGCTGGAGCTGCCCCATACCTGCCCGGAATGCGGCTCGGAGCTGGTGCGCGAGCAGGGGGAAGCCGCGACCCGCTGCGTCAACAGCAGCTGCCCGGCGATCCTGCGGGGCGCCCTGCGCCACTGGGTGAGCAAGGGGGCCCTGGATGTGGACGGCCTCGGCAGCAAGCTGATCGAGCAGCTGGTGGACCGGGGCCTGGTGGGTTCGATCGCCGATCTCTACGGCCTGGATGCGGCGGTGCTGGCCAGTCTCGACCGCATGGGCCCCAAGAGCGCCGAGAACCTGGTGGTTGCCCTGGCGGCCTCCAGGGCTCAGCCTTGGTCCCGTCAGCTTTACGGTCTCGGCATCCACCACGTGGGTGAGGTCAACGCCAAGGCCCTGGCCAAGGCCTTCATCAGTGCTGCCGATCTGGCCACCGCCGCCAGCGAGACGCCGGAGCTGATCACCGCCGTCTATGGCATCGGTGGCGAGATCGCCCAGAGCCTGCAGCAGTGGTTCGCCACGCTGGCCAATCAGCAGTTGCTTGCCCGCCTGGAGCAGCTCGGTTTCTCCCTGGCGGCCTCCGAGGCGGAGCTGGCCGCGGCCGGTGGATCCGGGGCTGCGGGCTCCGCGACCCTGGCGGGCCAGACCTTCGTGCTCACCGGCACCTTGCCCTCCCTCAGCCGCAGCCAGGCCCAGGCCCTGATCGAGGCGGCCGGCGGCAAGGTGAGCGGCTCGGTGAGCAAGAAGACCAGCTACGTCGTGGCCGGCGCTGAAGCCGGCAGCAAGCTCAGCAAGGCTGAAAGCCTGGGGGTGGCGGTGCTGGACGAGGCAGGGCTGCAGGCGTTGCTGCTCTCCGCCGGGGCTGTCGCCTGAAGCCTCAGCGCCAGCCGGCGCGGTTCACCGGTCTGCCGGCGTTGGGACCAGCGCCGGGGCTCGCCACCGGGTTGACGTTGACCGGGCCGCCGTAGTTCGGTCCGACCCCCGGACCAGCTGCAGGCCGCAGGCCCGCATCAGGGCCCACGGTGCAACCGACCGGAACGCCGGGCCGGATGCAGACGGCGGCCTGGGCCGTCCCGCTGGCCAGGGCAAGGGCCGTCGCCAGGCGCAGCGACCGCTTCAGCCAGGTGCGCGGGGAACCGGTGGTCATGGCCAGCTCGCTGGGGTCTTCTCCAGCATGGCCCGCGTCGCGCCCCGTAGCGTCGGAACGCCGCTGACCATCCCGATGCTGCAGACCCAGCCCCGTGTCTTCCGTTGGATCAAGACCCCCTGCGGCCGGGCCAGGTACGTCGAGCTGGCGGCACGGCCGGGTGTGTGGGCCCGGTTGCGCCTGGCCTGGTTCGTGCTGATCGCTGCCCTGCGCGATTTGGACTTGCCTGATGCCCCGCAGTGATTCAGATCAGATCTGGGTTCTGAATCAGGTTCAGTTGACCACCTTGGCTGAGGTAACCATCACCGCCCAAATTGCCATTGAACACGCTGTGGGCTTGTACATCGGCCAGGAACACGCTGCCACCGACCTCGCCATAGATGCTAGACACATCGATTATGCCTGAGGATTCCCAGTTGCCGTAGTCAGTGGGACTGGCATCGGTCTGTCCGTAGCTCGTCGGCACTGCGGAGCGGTCGATTTGCAGCCAGCGCTCTGCATTGGCCTGACCCGTCAACGGATCGGTCGCATTGGGGTTGATTTTCCAGATGGAGGCTTCCTGTTGACTAAAATAGCCGGCGGCGATCGATCGGTCTTCTTGCACATAGATTGATCCATCATCCGCCCATGTCAGATTGTCGGGGTTGCGGATGATCGTTGCGCCAAAGGCTGCTTGCTCGGCAGTGTCGATTATGCCGTTATTGTTCCCATTGACGGCGTCCCAGGTCGCAACCTGTCGATCGCCATCGTAAATAACCTTTAGGTCAGTTCGATTTGTGTTGCTGATCAGGCCTTGGCGATTGAATGCTCCGCTGAGGTCGAGGGAGATCAGGTTGCCCAGGCTGTCTGCGCCGCCAAAGGCTGTGTTGCCTGTGGTGGCCAGAACCACCTGCTGGCCGTTCCGGGGATTGATGGAGGCGTCCTCCAGGCGGCTCAGCTGCAGGGCACCCAGTGCGTTCGCCTTGCCACGCAGGGTGGCTTCGGTCCAGACGGCCGCTTCGGCGCCGCTGCCCACCAGAACCCATTGCCCCGATGCTGCTGTGTTCAGGGCGAGTCCGTTCAGATCAGCAGAATCGGGAACGCCAACAACCCCCGCATCCTTGCCGATGCTACCGGTGTTGGGTACCCATGTATAGATGCTGCCCTGTTCCTTGGCCAGGCCATTTCTCTCTAGAAAGCCGGGAGCATTGGCGCTCGCTTTCTGGCCAACCCACAGATAGATGGGTGCTGTGTTGTCGTCCAACAGCAGGACGCCAACGGTGTTGCGGTTGCCGGTGTCCACCTGAATAGCGGTCTCCCATCCGCCGCGGCCAAGACCTGCTAATGCATACAGCGTTTCCGACTTTGTGTCGAGAGCGTAGAGGAGACCCTCGGAAGTCTCTTCGCCAGTCAGGTAGATCGAGTCGCGAAAGCCACGGCCGCCGCTGAAGCGGTTGGCCTTCTCAAAGCTACCTGAGCAGAATCTGCTGAAGCCGCCCTTGACCTGGCTGGCGTTGACCACCAGCTCGCCGTTGGCGTCGATGATCTTGGTGTAGGCGATGCCGCCTGCTATGACGGCCGACTGGTAGCCATTGCTGGCATCATTATCAGTGTCTTTCTTGATGATTAATTTGCTAATCCGGGCGCCGGTCAATGCCGCATTGCCAACCAGGTAGGGCGTCCCTGATGTAGATCCAAGCTCGCTGTTGGCAAGCAGCGTGAAAGTGCCATCATAATTATTGTAAGCCCCGAGGCCGTCAAAGATGCCTGTGGGCGAATAGACGCTATCGCCTGGCTTGAGTCCATTGGTGAATTCTCCGTTCGTGATCAGGCTGGTCACGTCTAATCGCGTCGCTGTTGAAACATCTTTCAGCATTGTTTGCTGGAAGAAGCCAGCGCTGCCGGGGCCGGGAGATTTGATAAGGTTCTGCAGATCGATGAAGTCAATACTGTTGCTGACTTCGTTTGAGACTGAGAGCAGTGGGCGCTGGGTGGGACTCTCATGAGCGGGTATCACCAGTAATCCCTCTGGGCTCACGCTGCCATCGATAACAACATGGCTGATATACCTGCTTTCGGATGGGACGGTAATGTCAAAGGCAACGATTGTTGTTTTGCTGCTCCGCTCAAGGGAGGCAAATGCATAGGTTTGTGCTCCGATTTTGGTGGTGATGACGCTCTCCACTTCCACGCCTTTGTCGTCGCTCCGGCTGTCGGAATAGACGCCAGCCGCAACAGAGATGGTCTGGAGGCTGGTGCCGCTATCCCAGACAAGGGCTCCTGTCTGGGCATCAAAGATTGACAGGGAACGGCTCCCCAGTGAGGTTGGGGTTAAAGTTTCGCCTGGGGCTTGCTCGCGGATAGTGTTGAGGCGACTATTTGGAGCAGAGGTATTGCGACCGATGTCTACATAGCTGCCATATTCGCGAGCATCGCCTTCATTGGCGGTAATGTAGTAGGTGCGGCCCTTTGTTTCAAAGGTGCTGATGCCATCTGGCATGCGCAGGCCATTAAATATCTGGCCCAGTTTAGGTAGAAAAATGGACGCTTTATTCAAGCCATCCTGATCTGATAGATCGACGGCCTGGCGGCTGTAGTCAACGGATCCCAGGGCGTGAATCGCCTCGATTCGCTTGGTGATTAGATTAACAACTGCGACACCATTGTTTTCCTGTAGAGTGATATAGGCTTTGTCGCCGCGGATACTGATGTACTCGGGTTCAATGTCTTGGCTCGGGCTGGTTCCGGTCGGGCCTGAAATGCGTAGGCCCGTTGGCAGGGTCAGCCCCTCGAATCCGAGTTCAGTGTAGGTGAAGCTCGGTGAGGTAGTGGGGGTGCTGATGTCGATGATCCCAATCGAGCCCGCAGGATCGTTGGTATAGGCTGTGTTTGGCTGCCCTTCATTGGCAATGACTAGTTGACTTCCGTCGCGATTGAAGCTTACGGAATCCGGAAGGTAGCCAACCTGTACATCGCTAACAGCAGTCAGGGCTCCTGTGGAGGCCATCCGGTAGAAGCGCACCACACCTCTGGTCGGTGTGGTGTCGTAGTCGGCTGGCACAAGTGCCACGGCTACAAGATCTCTGAATGCTGCGACTGAAGTGCTGATGTAGCCCTCAAAGCTCAATCGTTCAAGTAGGACCGGAGTTGCTGGATTGCTGGCATTGGTGATCTGCAGCGTGCTCCCACCGCCGGATGAGATCAGAAACAGGTTATTGCCGAAGGCGACGTAGGCTGATATCTCGCTTTGAAACTGTTCTCCCGTCTTGCCGGCTGGGGTCAGATTGATGCTGCCGAGCAGGGGTGAGGTGTAGGGCACGAGTGCTGGAATCAGTTTGCATCAAGCTGGCACGTGTGCAGCGCCTTTAGGTTAAGAACTTGTTAGGGTTGCGTGGTCGCTCGGTGAAAAGCTTCTGTCTATACAGGTGTTGCGTAAGGAGGAGCACACATCAGTGTTCCTCCTCGGCCCATTCCCCCTGCAGGGCCGTGCGCGCCGCCCGCCCCACCAGCCACACCACCGCCGGGCTGCTCCCCTGGCTGGAGCAGCTGCAGCAGGCCGGTGTGCGCTGTGCGGTGATCAGCAACGACGATGTGGCTGGCATTGAGCACTTCCTGGCCAGCCACCGGCTGGAGCGCTTCTTCAGCGCCATCTGGAGCGCGGAGCACCGGCCGCGCAAGCCCGATCCCGCCGCCGTGCATGGCCTCTGCGCGCAGCTCGGGGTGCCGGCGGCCCGCTGCGCCCTGATCGGCGATGCCAACAG
>RFPK01000201.1 GCA_009926195.1 Synechococcaceae bacterium WB4_1_0192
GCCTGATCGTCGGGATCTTCACCGGCGACACCGCGAAGATCACGCAGTCCTTCAACGGAATGGGCAACGCACTGCAGACCATCTGGGGCGGCATCGTTCGCGGGGCCCAGGCGGTGTGGGGTGGCGTGATCGCCGGGGCGAGCGCAGCAGTGCGCGGCATCGTCGCATGGTTCCAGAACCTGCCGACGATGATCGGCAACATTTTTAGAGGCCTGGTGACCGTAGCCAATTTAGTGCTCACTAAAATGGCGAGCTTCTTTAAGGCGTTTGGACCCAAGATCCTGTCCTACATGTTCCCACTGCCGGCAATGATTATCCGGCTGTTCACCAACGGCGGCATCGGCCAGCGGATCATCACGTCGATCATCAACGGGCTCAAGTCGAAGTTCGCTGCGCTGGTTGGGTGGATTCGCGGCGCATGGCAGAAGATCAGCGGCATGTTCGGCGGTGGCAACAACGGCGCCCCGGCTGCAGCACCCAACCCGCCCGGCCGCGCTACCGGCGGCCCCGTGCGCGCAGGTCACCCCTACATCGTCGGCGAGCGGCGCCGTGAGCTATTCGTGCCTGGCATGGATGGCGCGATCATCCCTCGCGTCGCTCGGCCCGTCACCGGCGGCGGCGGCGGCGTCACGATCAACGCCCCAATTACGATCCATGCAGCGGATCTGATGGCGATGGCCTCGAGCGGCTACCGCGTCGCACTGAACGACTGACGCCATGGCACGCCCCCTCTTCCAGCTCGGCTCCTTCCAGTTCGATCTCGCCAACGGCGTGCCCCAGACCCTGGACCGCACCGCCGACTATCGATGGGATGTGCAGGAGCGTCTGCTGCGTGATCCGGCCGCGCAGTTCCTCGGCCCCGGCAGCCAGGAGATCACGCTCGATGGCGTGCTCTACCCCGGCTTCAGCGGCCGCCAGACCACCATGGAGACCCTGCGCGAGCTGGCCGCCAAGGGCGAACCGCAGATGCTCACCGATGGCCTGGGCAAGGTCTACGGCAAGTGGGCGATCCGTCGCGTGCAGGAGGGCCTCAGCACCTTCGCGCCCGGCGGCGGCGCACGACAGATCAGCTTCGGCATCAGCCTGGTGCGCTACTCCGAGGACAACCCGGGCGAGGCCGCCAGCCCGCTCAGCATGAGCAACGCCAGCTACGCCACCAAGGGCGTCGAGGGCTTCCCTTCGCTGACCGGCCAGGACAGCGCCTTCAAGGCTGTGGACTGGGCGAAGAACCCGCAATACTCCGTGGCATCCACCCAAGCGCAGGCCGGCGGCCTGAACCTGGGCCAGCTGGCATCGATCAGCCAATCGATCGCCAATCAGGACTACGTGGGCGCAGCGCTCAACGCCTTCGGCATGAACAATCTGAGCAGCGGACAGCAAAGCGTCTGGACGCAGCTGGGGCTGAACGCTGCGCAGATGGCGCAGGAGTGGGCCCAGGGTCGCGGCGCGCCGACGATGGCGGTGGCGCTCGACGCCCTGCGGCCGGCTACCACCAGCATGCTCAACACGCTGGGCGGCTCACCGGAGAACGGCTCAGCGCTGGCCAGCATGATCCGCGATGCGGCGACGCTCGGCACGCTGCTGGACGTTGATCCGAAGATCACTGATGCAGTTCGCCAGGCGGTGCAGCAATGAGCCAGCTCTACGTCACCCGCCAGTTCGATGAGGTCGATCACATCTGCTGGCGGTACTACGGCCGGACGCAGCAGACCGTCGAGGCGGTGCTGCGCGCCAACCCGAACCTGGCGGATCTGATGCCGATCCTGCCGGAGGGCCTGCAGATCCTGCTGCCTGATCTGCCGACGCCAAGCACCAGCGAGACGATCAGGATCTGGGATCAGCTGCCCACGGCGGCCAGTGGCACCGGAGCGGCATGACGACACCAGCGTTCCGCATCGAGGCGAACGGCGGCGACATCACGCAGCTGATCGCTGATCGGCTGCTGAGCATGCGCCTGAACGAACAGGCGGAGCAGCAGAGCGACAGCCTGGAGATCACGCTGGACGATCGCGACAAGCGCATCCCGGTGCCGTCGAATGGAACATGGCTGCGCGTCTGGCTTGGCTACTCGAGCGGCGGCCGCAAGCCGGTCTACATGGGCGCCTTCGCGGTCGATGAGGTGGAGCTCAGCATGGGCCCGCGCAGCATGGTGATCAAGGCGACCGCCAGCAACACCGCGCCGACCCTGCAGAAGGAGCAGCGCACCAAGAGCTGGCACAACACCACCCTCGGCGCGGTGGTGCAGGAGATCGCCGGGCGGCACAATGTCGTGCCGGTGATCAAGGGCGCGCTGGCCAGCCAGCAGATCAAGCACGAGGACCAGACCAACGAGAGCGATCAGGCGTTCCTCACCCGCCTGGCGGAGAAGTTCAAGGCGACCATCAAGCCGGCCGACGGCCGGCTGGTGGTGGTGCCTCGTGGCGCGACCGACAACGCCGGCAGCGTCACGATCCGCCAGGAGGAGGTGACCAACTGGCGGGCGACGCTGAAGAACCGCGGCGCCTATGGCGGGGTGAAGGCCAAGTGGCTCGATCGCACCGTCAACAAGGAGAAGGTGGTCACCGCTGGCGAGAGCGGCGGCGCGCTGCCGGTGTTCGAGGAGAAGCAGCTCTATAAGACCCAGGCCGAGGCGCAGAAGGCGGCCGAGAGCCGGCTGCAGTCCCTGCGCGCGGGCGAGGTGCGGGTGAACATCACGCTGCCCGGCCGGCCGGATGTGAACGCTGAGGGCATGGTGACGCTGACCGGCTTTCGCGGCGAGGTGGACGGCACCTGGAACGTGAAGAACGTCACCCACGATCTGGGCAGCTCGGGCTATGTCACCACCGTCGAGTGCGGCACCCAGGGCGAGGAGAACAACGATTGGACGACCGGCCGCAATGGCGGCGGCAGCACGACGGGAACGATCGCACGCACCGGATCCAGCGGTGACAGCACAGGCCCGCACCTCGATGCGCGCTGGGCGGATGGCAGGCCGATCAGCGCCGCCGATGCTGATCGCTACCTGCGAATCAACGGCCGGGCCCCCAGCTCCTACGGCGTCACCAGCAGCTACGGCCCGCGCAACTTGTTCGGGCGATCGTTCCATTACGGCATTGACTTCGGCACGCCGAGCGGGTCATCTGTGACCCTGATCAACGGCGCGAGCTACGGCCGCAACCTCGGCTACACCGGCGCCGGCGGTTATGCCGTCGAGATCAACACCCCTCAAGGACCGATGCGACTGCTCCATCTACAGGCTGGCTCAGCCCGTTGAGCGTCGCCGAATAGACTTCCCCACGACAGGGCGTTCAGCATGGCAGGCGAACACGAGGTCTCCCATGGGGACATCCTCAGGGCGATCGGCACACTGGAGGGCAAGCTCGATGCGATGCGCAACGATCTCAGCCAGAAGCACACGGACATCTCAGAGGCATTCCGCCGGCTGAACGACGTCGAGAAGAAGGTCGCCCAGGGGGTGATCATCGCAGTGGCGGTGGGCGTGATCGCGCCGCTCCTTTGGCAGGCGATCGACCCGCAACTACACTTCGGCAATCCACCGGCTGAGCTCCGGCGATGATCACCGATCTCGTTCCATTCTTCGAGCACTGGAAGAACCTGCCTCATCAGCGCGCAGCAGCGCAGCAGCTGTGGGAGGCGATGCCGGCCAGCCTGAAGAAGGACGACGCGGCCTGGTACGAGACATGGAAGGCAGCCGGGAAGCAGCAGGAGCCCCGGGCGCTGAGCAACCCTCTCGCGGTCCGGTACTTCAGCCAGCGCGACAGCGCCACTGAGCACGCTCTGAGGATGTGCTTCAGCAGCAGCTGCGCGATGCTGCTGGAGGCCATGAAGCCCGGCACGCTGACCGGCCCCAACGGCGACGACGCCTACCTCGGCCGGGTGCTCAGGTACGGGGACACCACCGAGGCGACCAGCCAGATCAAGGCGCTGCAGTCCTACGGC
>RFPK01000202.1 GCA_009926195.1 Synechococcaceae bacterium WB4_1_0192
GCCGCCCTGGTGGGCGGCGAACGCTGGAACCTGAAGAACGCCCGCTTCCGCCACGACCACACCCCCCTGGACGCCAGCTGTCCCTGCCTGGCCTGCCGCCAGCACAGCCGGGCCTATCTGCACCACCTGATCAAGGCGGAGGAGATGCTCGGCAAGATCCTGCTCAGCCTCCACAACATCACCCAGCTGGTGCGGTTCAGCACGGCCATGGCCCAGGCGATCGGCGAGGGCTGTTTTGCAGAGGATTTCGCTCCCTGGGAGCCGGGCTCTGAGGCCGCGCACACGTGGTAGCGTCCGCCTCTAGCCACGTAACTACCGGGATGGCCGCCTACGCCCTGCACACCCTGGCCCAGCTGCCCGAGGCCTATCAGGCCTTCGCCCCGCTGGTGGACATCCTGCCGATCATTCCCCTGTTCTTCCTGCTGCTCGCCTTCGTGTGGCAGGCCTCGGTGGGCTTCCGCTGATCGCCGAGTCCACGGCTGGATTCACTGGATTCCAACGCAATCGCATCGCGTGCAGCGGTGGCCTCCCAGCCACCGCTTTTTGTTGTGATCTTTTTGGGCGGCGCTCAGTCTTTGCGAGACCCGTTTTTCTGAGCTCAGCCCCGCAGCACAGCCCAGGCGAACGCCGGCAGGGCCAACATGCGGCGCCAGCGGCTGGGTTCCTGGATCAGGCGATAGAGCCACTCGATCTGCAGACGTCCCATCCAGACAGGCGCCCGCTCCTTGGTACCTGACCAGACATCGAAGCTGCCGCCGACGCCCATCCACAACCCCGGCTGACCCTGATGCAGGCGCTGGATCCAGGTTTCCTGGCGTGGCACCCCCAGGGCCACCAGCACCAGATCCGGCCGGGCCGCCCGCAGCTGCTCCTCCAGGCCAGGCCAGAGTTCGGGGTCCTGGTAGCCATGGATCGTGAAGGCCAGATCCAGGCCGGGGATCTCGGCCAGGAGCCGCTGCCGCAGCAGCTCCATCACCTGGGGGCTGGCCCCCACCAGGGCAACGCGCCAGCCGTGACGGGCGCCGTACTCCAGCAGCTGCCGCGCCAGTTCGATGCCGGGGCTGCGCCGCACGCGGATCCCCTGCCGGGCCAGGGCCCAGACCACGCCGGCGCCATCGGGAATCACCAGATCGGCGGCGGCGATCGCCGCCCCCAGCTCGGGATTGGCCCGGGCCGCCATCGTCATCATTGGCGCAGGCGGCCACCTGCACCCCGAGCACCGTGGTGACCCGCCAGGAGGTTGACCCTGGCGTGGACGCGAATCCCGTGCTGGAGGCATCCGTCGCCATTGCTGCCATCCACCCGCAGGCCTGCGCGAGAGAATCTATTTCCACCTGCGCAGGCCTAGGCAGCGCCATGACCCTCAGCAGCGCCCCGATGGCCTCCGCCCCCTTGCAGCTGCGCAGTGCCGAGGCCTGGGATCGCCTGCAGGAGCTCGATCGGCAGATCGAGCGCGTGGTGCTGCAGCGCCAGCATCCGATCACCGGCCTGCTGCCGGCCAGCACCGCCCACACCGTGCACGGCAACTACGGCGACGCCTGGGTACGCGACTGCGTGTACTCGATCCAGTGCGTCTGGGGCCTGGCCCTGGCCCATCGCCGCCTGAGTGGCGCCAGCACACGCGTGTTCGAGCTGGAGCAGCGGGTGCTGCAGCTGATGCGCGGCCTGCTCAACGCGATGCTGCGCCAGGCGCCGAAGGTGGAGCGCTTCAAGCACAGCCTGGATCGGCTCGACTGCCTGCACGCCAAGTACGACACAGGCAGCGGGGAACCGGTGGTGCCCGACGACGGCTGGGGCCACCTGCAGCTCGATGCCACCGCTGTGTTTCTGCTGCAGCTGGCGCAGCTGACCCGCTCCGGCCTGGTGGTGATCCAGACCAGCCACGAGCGCGACTTCATCCAGAACCTGGTTTATTACGTCGCCCGCGCCTACCGCGTGGCCGACTACGGCATCTGGGAGCGGGGCGACAAGGGCAACCACGGCCTGCCGGAGCGCAACGCCAGCTCGATCGGCCTGGTCAAGGCGGCGCTTGAGGCCCTGGAGGGCCTGGATCTCTACGGGCCCCATGGCGACGGACGCTGCAGCCTGCACATCCCCCACGACGCGATCGTGCGCCTGCGCCGCGCCCTGAGCGGGCTGCTGCCGCGCGAATCCGCCAGCAAGGAGGTGGATGCCGCCTGCCTGTCGGTGATCGGCTACCCCGCCTGGGCCGTGGAGGATCCCGCCCTGGTGGAACGCACCCGCACCAAGATCCGCCGCGACCTGGGCGGCCCCTACGGCTACAAGCGCTTCCGCCGCGACGGCCACCAGACCGTGGTCGAAGACCACACGCGCCTGCACTACGAGCGCGAGGAACTGGCCCAGTTCGAGCACATCGAGTGCGAGTGGCCGCTGTTCCTGGCCTATGAACTGGTCACGGCCTGCTGCGAGGAGCGCTGGAGCGAGGCCTGGAGCTGGCGCGAGCGGCTCAGCCAGCTGGCGGTGGAGGTGGACGGGGTGCCGCTGCTGCCTGAGCTCTACGTGGTGCCCGAGGAGGCGATCGCCGCGGAGCGGCAGGCACCAGGCAGCCAACGGCGCCGGCCCAACGAAAACGTGCCTCTGCTCTGGACCCAGAGCCTCACCTGGCTGGGGGATCTGCTGCTGCAGGGGCTGATCACCCCGGACGACCTCGATCCGAGCGGGCGCCGCCTGGGCAGCAGCCTCGGTGCCGATCAGGTGCTGGTGAGCTTCCTGCCCGCCAGCGAAGCGATCGCGGCATCCCTGGAGGCGGCCGGGCTGGCGGTGACCCGCCAGGGGCAGCGGGTGCGCATCGCCAGCTCCCGCGATCTGGCGGAGCACATGCTGGCGGTGGGCGCCAATCCGAGGCTTGGTCTGAGCGGCCACCCGCCGATGCGGATGGAAACGATGGTGACGGCGCGCCTCTACCGGCAGGAGGGCCACACCCTCGCCTTCCTGCCGGCGGTGCTGGAGGAGAGCACGTTCTACCTCTCGGACGATCCCGAGCAGCTGGTGGATGCGGTGGAGAGCGAGATCAGCCAGCTGCAGCGCCACTGGCGCGGCGTGGGGTCGCCGCTGCTGCTGATCCCGGTGGAGCAGGCGCCGTTCCGGCGCAGCCCCGAGGCCTTCCTGCGGCTGGGTGAGCGACTGCGCAGCGGCCTGATCGACGGGGTGGCCGTGCAGCTGGCGCCACTGACGGAGCTGCTGGACCAGGCCAGCTGGGCGGACCTGCCGGCCGGAGCCACGGACAGCCGGCAGCCGGCGGCTCCGGCCCTGCTGCTGCGCGCCAGCACCGGCCATGCCCCGCTCACGGCTGAGGAGGAACTGGAGCTGGAGGAATCACCGCTCACCGCCCTGATCGAACGGCTGTGGCGGAGCACCTCCCTGCCGGAGCAGGCGGAGGTGCTGGAGCAGCTGGTGCAGCGGCTCGGCCTCGATGCGGTGCTGCAGGGGCCCGGCGGCAGCGCCAGCCCGAAGCTGCTGCTGGAGGAGATCTACCGCCGCGCCCTGACGGACGGCGACTGGAATGTGGTGCGCCGCTGCGCCGGCTCCCTCGGCCTGGTGCACCCCCAGCTGGAGGATGCGCTCACCGATCTGCTGGTGCGCCAGAAGCAGGTGGTGGTGGGCCGCAACTACACCAACGATTCGCTGATCAGTCAGCCCCAGGGCAGTCTGGCGATCGCGGCGATGATCCGCCGCTTCAGCGGTGAGGACGGCCGTGAGTGGATGCTGCAGCAGGAGCTGCTGCTGGCCCTCGACGGGCTGGCCCGGCGCCGGCCGGCCCTGCTCAGCGGCATGCTGACCCTGCAGCTGGGTCAGTTGCTGCTGCTGCTCACGGGCGAACTGGCCAGCGAGCGGGACCTCAGTCCGGTGGATGCCTTCGAAGCCCTCTGCGACGAACCGCCGCACGCGATCCGGCGACGG
>RFPK01000203.1 GCA_009926195.1 Synechococcaceae bacterium WB4_1_0192
CACGGCCGCCAGCTCCTCCAACCGCGCCACCGTGGCCTCACGGCCATGGCGGCTTTCGGCCAGGACCCAGTAGAGCCCGAAATGGCGCGCCTCACTGGCCAGCAGCTCCCCATAGAGGGCGCGCAGATCAGCATCCGGGCTGTGGGCGGCCAGCAGCGCCATGCGCTCATGGCTGCGGGCCTCGATCAGGCCCGCCACCAGGAAGGAATCGAGCATCCGCTGGGGTTCGCCGCGGCGCACAGCCGCCGTGAGGGTGGCGCCATAGGCGGGGGCCGCCAGGGAGCGCAGGGGAAGACCGCGGCGCTGCAGCAGTGCCAGCACCTGCTCGAAATGCTCCAGCTCCTCACGGGCCAGGGCGCTGAGCGCCGCCCCCAGGGCCTCATCGGAGGGATAACGGAACATCAGCTGCAGGGCCACCCCGGCCGCCTTGCGCTCGCAGTGGGCGTGATCGATCAGCACCAGGTCGGGCCGGGCGATCGCCGCCTCCAGCCAGGCGGCACTGCTGGGGGCCGCCAGCCACCTGACCCGGGCCGTCGGGTTGTCGAGCGTGGCGGTCATGCCGCGCTCCCCTGGCGCAGCCGCTGCACCAGCCCCTGCAGGGCCAGGCCATAGCTGCCGGGCCCGAACCCGCAGATCACCCCCAGCGCCTTGTCCGCCAGGACGGAGTGATGGCGGAAGGCCTCCCGGGCGTGCACGTTGCTCAGGTGCAGCTCCACATACGGAATCGCCACCCCCAGCAGCGCGTCGCGCAGGGCGATCGAGGTGTGGGTGTAAGCGCCGGCATTGATCAGGATCCCGTCCACCTCGCCGCGAGCAGCATGGATCCGATCCACCAGGGCACCCTCATGGTTGCTCTGGAAGCAGGCGAGGTCGACGCCGAGCGCCTCGGCCTGGCGGGTCAGGTCGGCCTCAATCGCGGCCAGGGTCTGGGCGCCGTAGAGCCCGGGCTCCCGCAGGCCCAGCAGATTCAGGTTCGGTCCGTTGAGCAGCAGCACGCGCATGGATGGGTGCCGGCACACCGGAACGCACTGGACCGATCGTAGGCAGCGACAGCCTTGCGGCCGGTTCGCGCCGGCGGATCCCGCAGGCCCGGATCCGCCGAAAACAACCGGATGCCCCTGGGGCGGACCCATCGGCTGGTAAGTTCTTGGGGTGTGGTTCGGGTCGGTGCCCGAGTGGTTAATGGGGGCGGACTGTAAATCCGCTGGCTCTGCCTACGCTGGTTCAAATCCAGCCCGGCCCACCTTCCACATGCCCTTGTAGCTCAGCGGTAGAGCACTCCCTTGGTAAGGGAGAGGTCACGAGTTCAAGTCTCGTCAAGGGCTTTCAACACGGGTGTCCGCAGCACTGACTGCCGGGCGCCAGCATGGCCTTGTCAGCCGGCTGCAGGCTCCGGCAGGCCATCACCCCCGTTCCGTTCCGATGCTCCCCGTTCCGATCGCCCGGATGCGCCAAGGCGTCAGCGCCGGCCAGACGCGCCCGCTGACCTGGCGTCTTGAGCAGCTGGAGCGCCTTGAGCGGGTGGTTCAGGCGAACGGCGACGCCGTGCTTGAGGCCCTGGCCACAGACCTCGGCAAGCCGCCTGTGGAGGCCTACTACGAGCTGGTGGCGGTGCAGAACGAGCTGCGGCAATGCCGCCGGCAGCTCCGCAGCTGGCTGAAGCCACGGCGCGTGGGGGTGCCCCTGAGCCTGATGCCGGCCCAGGCGGAACTGATCCGGGAGCCGCTCGGCTGCGTGCTGATCATCGGCCCCTGGAACTACCCCTTCCACCTCTGCATCCAGCCGCTGGTGAGTGCCCTGGCGGCCGGCAACAGCGTGGTGCTCAAGCCCTCGGAGCACGCCCCCGCCACCGCCGCCCTGATCGAGGCACTGATCACGGCCGCCTTCCCGCCTGAAACCGTGCAGGTGGTGCAGGGCGATGGCGCCACCGCCGCGGCCCTGCTGCAGGAGCGCTTTGACCACATCTTCTTCACGGGCGGCGAGCGGGTCGGGCGGTTGGTGATGGCCGCCGCAGCCCGCCACCTCACGCCCGTGACCCTGGAGCTGGGGGGCAAGAGCCCGGCCGTGGTGCTGGCGGACGCCGACCTGACCGTGACCGCCCGGCGCCTGGTGTGGGGCAAGGCCCTGAATGCCGGCCAGACCTGCATCGCCCCCGACTACCTGCTTGTGCAGCAGGCGGTGGCTGAGCCGCTGATCGCCGGCCTGCGCGCCCGGATCGACGCCTGCTTCGGCAACGATCCACTGCAATCTGCCGATCTGGGCTCGATCGTGAACCAGGCGCAGTACGCCCGCCTCAGCGGCCTGCTGGAGGGCGCACGCCAGCGAGGCCAGCTGCTGCACGGCGGGCAGTGCGATCCCGACCGCCGCCGTATCGCCCCCAGCCTGATCCGCGTCGACGCCCTCGACGACCCGCTGATGCAGGAGGAGCTGTTCGGTCCGCTGCTGCCGATCCTGCAGGTGCAGGATCTGGACGCCGCGATCGCGCTGATCAACCAGCGCCCCAAACCGCTGGCCCTCTACCTGTTCAGCGCTGAGCGGCGCCACGAGCGCACGCTGCTGGAGCGCACCAGCTCCGGCGGCGTCTGCATCAACGATGTGGTGCTGCAGGCGGGCGTACCCGATCTGCCCTTCGGCGGCGTGGGCGACAGCGGCCCAGGTGCCGGGCGCCGGCCGTGGCTCAGGCGGTGGACGTGGCGGTGGGGCTTCAGGCTCCGGCAACTACACCGTCAAGACCGGCGAGACCCTCTCCGAGATCGCCGAGCGCTACGGCACCACCGTGGATCGCCTGATGCAGCTCAACGACCTGCGCAGTCCGCAGGACCTCTGGGCCGGCAGCCGCATCCAGGTGCCGGGCGCCAGCGCCCCCAGCCGCCCCGCCAGCGCCAGCCCGCCGGTGAACCGCAACGCCCGTGAGCACCGGGTGCAGCCCGGCGAGACCCTCTCCGAAATCGCCGCGCTGTATGGCATTCCGATGAGCCGCCTGGTGGCCCTGAACGGCCTGAGCCAGCCGAACAACGTGCAGGCCGGCACCACCCTCAAGCTGCGGGGCACCCCCACCAGCACCGCGAACACCCGAGCGACCAACCCGCCAGGCCGGAGCAACGCACCCACGGCAGCCACCACCAGCGCGAGCCGCCCGCCGGCCAGCACACCGAAACCCAGTACGACCCCAACGGCCGCCGCCGCCGCACGCCCGACCGCGACCACTCCGGCGACACCGGCAGCACGACCCAGCACGACCGCAACCGCGACCGCGACAGCAGCCACAACCACACCGGCGGCACGACCCAGCACCACGACGGTGCGGCCGAGCACCACCACAGTCGCTGCAGCATCAGCAACGGCCACCGCCCGCAAGCCGGCAACCCCGGACTGGCGCAGCTATGGCCCCCTGCAGGTGGACTGGGCCAACTGGCAGCCGATGGCGGGCAGCTACGTGGCCCCCAGCCTCAACAGCGGCGGGCAACCCCTCTATCTGGCCGTGAACTGCAGCGCCCGTCGCCTCAATGCCACCGACCCGTCGGGCACCTGGAAAACCTGGGATGCACCCCAGAACGATTCCGAAGAGCAGCTGATCAGCGACCTCTGCAAGACCAAGGGCAGCTGAACCTGCCGCGGAGGGAGCGCACTCAGGCGGCCAGCTTCAACGGCCAGGGCTGGCGCAGGTAGCGCTGGCCCGATGGCCGCAGCCACAACCGCTGGCTGCCGTCATCGCTCTCGCGGACCAGCTCCTCCTGCACCAACCGGCGGGTCAACCAGCGCCAGCGCTGGGCGTCGTACCCCTCCGCCTCGGCCAGATCCTCGCCGAGGTTGCGCAGATCCAGTCCGTTGCGCTGCTCCAGCAGAGCCAGCACCCGAGAGGCCTGCTCCGACCAGTCGCTCAGCGGCGGACGGGTGCTGC
>RFPK01000204.1 GCA_009926195.1 Synechococcaceae bacterium WB4_1_0192
CTCACCTGTCACCGGGGGGACCACCTCACGGATGGCGATCTCGGTGGAGGTGGCTTGTGCGGCAGCGATCAGGTTGCCCGTGCCGGCAAAAGCCGGGGCCAGGGCGTTGCTGCCGGACAGCAGGAGGGCGGAGCCACTCAGAAGGACGAATCGACGCATAACAGGCGAAACTCGCCGCGCAGAACGCAGCAGCCACGAAAGGTGTGGCCCGCCAGCAGTGAGAACGCTCCAGAGATGGAAGAGAAGCTGGAGTGAACTGCCAGTGGAGTTCCTATCGGGAATTGACGACGAGGCAAAGCTACTGGTTGCGGCCTGTAGTTCTGGTCACAAACCGCGCCAACGCCAATGATCAGCATTTTCGATCGGAATGCAGGACGTAAGGCCAGCACAGAGCTCTTTCCCTCTGCTCGAAGTTAATTTCCATCAGCAGGCGTCATCGGTGCCATAAGCCGCGCTGATCGGAGCGTGTGCCGAAGCTGCATCCGTCCACCTCCTTGGGGCTTGGTGGCGTGGCTCCGGGGCGCGCGCCGGGGCAGGATCGTGGAAGCCGTAGGGGTGTCAGGGCAATGGACTACCGCACAGCAGGCGTCGATGTGGTCGCCGGTCGGGCCTTCGTGGAGCGCATCCGTTCCAGTGTTGAATCCACGCGTCGGCCGGAGGTGCTGGGTGGGCTGGGCGGATTCGGTGGCCTTTGCCGCCTGCCTGCAGGCCTGCGCAAGCCCCTGCTCGTTTCCGGCACCGATGGTGTGGGCACCAAGCTGGAGCTGGCCCAGGCCCACGGTCGCCACCATGGCGTCGGCATCGATCTGGTGGCCATGTGCGTCAACGATGTGATCACCAGCGGCGCCCAGCCCCTGTTCTTCCTCGACTACATCGCGACCGGCAAGCTCGCGCCTGAGGCCATGGCCGCGGTCGTGGAGGGCATCGCCGATGGCTGTCGCCAGAGCGGCTGTGCCCTGCTCGGTGGTGAAACCGCCGAGATGCCCGGCTTCTACGGCCCCGGTCGCTACGACCTGGCCGGTTTCTGCGTGGCGGTGGTGGAGGAGGACGAGTTGATCGATGGGCGTGCCGTCCGGCCGGGCGATCGGATCGTTGCCGTGGCCAGCAGCGGCGTGCACAGCAACGGCTTCAGCCTGGTGCGCCGCATCCTGGAGGCGCGTGGCGTCACCGCCGAGACCCCCCTGGAGCCCGGCGGCGCTCCGCTGCTGGATGCGGTGCTGCAGCCCACTCTTTTGTATGGCGCCCTGGTTCAGGCCCTGCGGCAGGCGGATGTCGAACTGCACGGCATGGCTCATATCACCGGTGGTGGCCTGCCCGAGAACCTGCCCCGCGCCCTGCCTGCCGGCGTTCATGCCCGCATTGAGGCGGGCAGTTGGCAGCGTCCGGCCCTGTTCCGCTGGCTGCAGGACAACGGTGAGGTGCCCGAGGCTGACCTCTGGAACACGTTCAATCTCGGTGTTGGCTTCTGTCTGGTCCTGCCGGAGGCGGCGCTCGACCAGGCGCTGGCCGTTTGTGCCGCCACGGGACATCAGGCCTGGCCGCTCGGCGTGGTGGAAGCGGGCAGCGCCCCTGGCCCGGAACCGCTGGCGGGATTGCCGTACTGATCGGCGTGGGCAGGCCTGGCAGATTGCATCAGCTTGTCCGTCCCTGCCCGACGGTCATGTCCGACCTGTTTAGGGTCTGGACGTTGGTTCGGTGCGGTTGCCGCAGTTGCGTTTGCATCCGCGACGCCCCGCCCGGTGATCGCTCACCCGATTGATTCCGTAGCTCACGCAGTTCATAGGTCTGGATGGTGATGTCCGTTAACGCCTCAACAGGTTCGGCCGCGTCTGCTGCCGGCTCTGCCCTGTCAGGATCCAGCTTCAACGGTTCAGCCCGCGTCACCCGTCGGCGCAGCTCCGCCGGTCCTGTGCCCCCGAATCGTCCGCAGCGGGCCCGCGAGACCTTCCCGAGCCGGGGTTCCATCCGCCCCACCTACCTCACACTGCGCGATCACGGCAAGGTGTTCGTGGCGGACCTGCCCCGCCTCTCGGATGGTCAGCTGGCCCATGTCGGCAAGGAGGCTCGCGAGGTGCTGGAGAGCATCAGCCGCCGCCTCGACGAACTCGATCAGCAGCTGCAGCTGAGCCCGCTGGAGCAGGAAACCCGCATCCGGGCCGCCACCAAGCGCGATGTCACCGAGCGCTTCATCCGGGCCGTGGAGGAGGAGCAGGAGCAGCGCCGTTCCAACCCTGCTCTCAAGGCCGCTGCCGGTGAATCGCTCGCGCGTGCATTTCTGGAGATCGCCCGGCATCGTCTGCCCGGCGCCACCTTTGATTCCCTCCTTCAGGAGGCCCTGTCCGCCTGTGAGGACGGCGCTGCCGCTGACACGGAGCCGGCGGCAGCGCCGGTCGAGCCGGTGCGGCCGCGCCTGGTCACGCTGGTGCGGCGTGCCGATGGCCCGGCGGAGCCGAGCGAACCGGCCCCCGAACGGCTGCCGGTGGTGCTGACCCCCGATCCCTCTCCCGCCATGGGCGGCGCATCGCCGGCTCAGGCGCTCTGAAACGGGTTGGCGGGCATGCGCGGTGCACCTGCCGCCTGCACCAGCTGATCCAGCTGCTGGCGTTCCGCCACACTCAGCGTCCAGCTGAGGGCTTCGCAGGCCCGATCCACCTGGTCGGGGCGTCGCAGTCCGGGAATCGGCATCGCCCCATGGGCCCGGCACCAGTTCAGGGCCACGGCGGCCAGCCCGCCTGGACGCTGTGCGGCCAGCTCCGCCATCGCCGCCTGCAGCGGTTGCAGCCCGGGGCGTAACCGCTGCAGCAGCAGGCCGCGGGGGCCGGATGGCGCTGGCTCTGTCGGGTTGCGGCTCAGCAGGCCCAGGGCCAGGGGGCTGTAGGCGATCAGGTCGATACCGAGCTCGCGGCAGACATCCGCCACGCCTCCGGGCTGCACCGCCTCCGGGGCGAGCAGGGAGAGCTGCACCTGCAGGCTGGTCAGCCGAACGCCCCGGTCGGCGAGCAGAGCGTGCAGATGGCGCAAGCGACGCGGACCCACATTCGAGACCCCCAGGCTTTCGACCTCGCCGCGCAGCACGTGATCGGCCAGGCCCTGCAACAGCGGCTCCTCCTGCCAGGGGGCGTAACGGGCGGTGCTCCAGTGCAGCTGCACCCGTTTCATCTGGCCGCACAGGCGCTTCTGGGAAGCGGCGAAGGCGCGGTTGTAGCCCTGGCGCCCCAGGCGCCAGGGGAAGGGCGCCAGCTTGGTGGCGATGCAGAGCCGTTGTCGCTGCTCCGCACTGGCCTGCATGGCGAAACGGCCCAGCAGGGCCTCGCTGCGCCCCTGGAGCCGGCCGGTGCCGTAGGAATCAGCCGTATCGAAGAACAGCAGGCCCCGCGCCAGGCAGTGCTCGAAGGTGGCGGCCAGGGTGTCGTCGTCGCGGCCGGGGTCGTAGCCCCAGAGCACCTGATTGCCCCAGGCCCAGGTGCCTACACCGATGCCGGGCTGGCCCTGTGCACTTGCCATGATGACGGTCCCGATGATCCGGCTTCGGTGAATTCTCCGTCTCCCCCGGGCCCGGCGCGGCCGCAGGATGCCGCTGGAGCAGCTCCTGCTTGTGTTGCGCCAGCTCCCATGCTGCCCGCCGAGCCGGTGCTCTGCGGCCATTGCGGCCGTACGGCCAGCAACGGTCTGGTTTGCATCGGCATGTGCGTGGCCGATTCGGGCTACTGAGCTCCCCTGCCGCGGTTGCCGCCCTGGTGAGTGTGGGGGCTTGAGAATGGCTGGATTGCGATGCATGCGTTGCCCGCTCCGGTACCGTTGAGCAAAGCCCTGCTGCTGAGGAGCAACGTCCTTGCCCCTGTGGCGTTGATCCTGGTCGCGCTGCCCGTGGCTCTTCAGGCCCAGCCGTC
>RFPK01000205.1 GCA_009926195.1 Synechococcaceae bacterium WB4_1_0192
CTGCTCAGCCATGAGGAGGAGCTCACCCTGGCCAGGCTGGTGCAGCGGCGGGAGCGGCTGCTGCGGCAACGCCGACAGCTGGCAACCGGCCGGCCGGAGCTGGCGGCACTGATCCAGCTGGAGGAGCGCCGCCAACGGCTGGCCTCACAGCTGGGGCATCGGCCGACACTGACGCAGTGGGCTGAAACCAGCGGCCTGACGGTGAGCGAACTGCGCACCAGGCTGGCGCGGGGCCGCTGCTGCTGGGCGGAGCACAGCGGCCTGAACAGTGGCGACATCCAGCAGGCGCTGCATCAGGGCCAGCGGGCCCGCGACCGCATGATCCAGGCCAACCTGCGCCTGGTGGTGGCCGTGGCCAAGAAGTACCAGCAGCGGGGCATGGAGCTGCTGGACCTGGTGCAGGAGGGCACGCTCGGCCTGGAGCGGGCCGTGGAGAAGTACGACCCCACCCGCGGCTTCCGCTTCAGCACCTACGCCTACTGGTGGATCCGCCAGGGCATCACCCGCGCCATCGCCACCCAGAGCCGCACGATCCGCCTGCCGGTGCATGTCACCGAAAAGCTGAACCGCATCAAGAAGGCCCAGCGCCAGATCGCCAGCGAGCAGGGGCGGCTGGCCTCCGTGGCCGACCTGGCCCAGGTGCTTGGGCTGAGTGAGGACGTGGTGCGGATGACCTTGATGCGGGTGCCGCGCTCGATCTCGCTGGACACACGCGTGGGCCGCGAGCAGGACACGGAGCTAGGGGAGCTGCTGGAGGACAGCCACGCCACCCCGGAGCAGGCGCTGACACGGGCCGAGCTCCATGCCGATCTGGAGGCCCTCCTCGATGAGCTGAGCGCCAGGGAAGCCGCCGTGATTCGCCTGCGCTACGGACTGGAGGACGACACACCCCAGACCCTCTCGCAGATCGGCGAAGATCTGCAGCTCTCGCGCGAGCGGGTGCGGCAGATCGAATCGCGAGCGCTGCTGAAGCTGCGGCAGCCGCAGCGGCGCTGCCGCGTTCACGACTACCTCAGCCATCTCGACAACGACCTGACGGACTCCTGAGCCCATGACCGCCTTCTCCACCACCAGCAGCGCCCCACCGATCGACATCGGCATCCCCGCCGAGCAACGCCAGGCGATCGCCGACGGCCTGGGCCGCGTGCTGGCCGACAGCACCGTGCTCTACGCCAAGACCCACGGCTTCCACTGGAACGTGACCGGGCCGATGTTCAACACGCTGCACCTGATGTTCATGGAGCAGTACGTGGAGCTGTGGAATGCCCTCGACGTGATCGCCGAGCGCATCCGCGCCCTGGGCCACCCCGCTCCCTTCGGTGGCAGCACGTACGGCGGTCTCTCCTCGATTCCCGAAAGCCAGGGAGTGCCGGCGGCCCTGGCGATGGTGCGCGAGCTGGTGGAGGGCCACGAGGCCGTGGCCCGCACGATCCGCGCTGTGTTCAGCCTGGCGGACGCCGCCAACGACCAACCCACCGCCGACCTGCTCACCCAGCGGCTGCAGATCCACGAGAAGACCGCCTGGATGCTGCGGAGCCTGTTGGAGGGTTGAGTGCCTGCGCCGGGGCCGTCGCCCGCGGTGCGGGCCACACGGCCCCGGCCAGGCACTCAACCAGGCGGGGAGGGGGGTAGGGGGTAAGGAGCGCAAGCCACACCCCCACCCCTGCCCCATGAGCCGGATCGCTGGCCCGGGCCGGTGTTGCCCGCGCAGCGGGCGACCGGCCCGGACCAGCGATCCGGCGATCTGGCCTCCGATGGCGATCGGTAGATTGAAGGGTCGCTGGTGGAGCCATGGCCAAATTCGTCTTCGTGACCGGTGGCGTGGTGTCCAGCATCGGCAAGGGGATCGTGGCCGCGAGCCTGGGGCGCCTGCTCAAGAGCCGCGGCTACAGCGTTTCGATCCTCAAGCTGGATCCGTATCTGAACGTGGACCCGGGCACGATGAGCCCGTACCAGCACGGTGAGGTGTTCGTCACGGAGGACGGCGCCGAGACCGACCTGGACCTGGGCCACTACGAGCGCTTCACCGATACGGCCATGTCGCGCCTGAACAGCGTGACCACCGGCTCGATCTATCAGTCCGTCATCAACAAGGAGCGCCGCGGCGACTACAACGGCGGCACCGTGCAGGTGATCCCGCACATCACCGGCGAGATCCGCGAGCGGATCCATCGCGTGGCGGCCAACAGCGGCGCCGATGTGGTGATCACCGAGATCGGCGGCACCGTCGGCGACATTGAATCGCTGCCGTTCCTGGAAGCGATCCGCGAGTTCCGCGGCGATGTGGGCCGCAACGACCTGGCCTACGTGCACGTGACCCTGCTGCCGTACATCGGCACCTCGGGCGAACTCAAGACCAAACCGACGCAGCACTCGGTCAAGGAGCTGCGCTCGATCGGCATCCAGCCGGATGTGCTGGTGTGCCGCAGCGACCGCGAGATCAGCGCCGACCTGCGCGCCAAGATCGGCGGCTTCTGCGGCGTGCCCGGCCACGCCGTGATCCCGGCCCTCGATGCCGACAGCATCTACGCCGTGCCGATCACGCTGGAGCAGGAGGGCCTCTGCCGCGAGGTGCTCGATCTGCTGGGCCTGGAGGATCACGACAGCGACATGGCCCGCTGGGCGGCGATGGTGACCAAGCTGCGCAACCCCGGCCCGGCGGTGAAGGTGGCGCTGGTGGGCAAGTACGTGCAGCTCAACGACGCCTACCTCTCGGTGGTGGAGGCCCTGCGCCATGCCTGCATCGATCGGGATGCTGCGCTCGACCTGCACTGGATCTGCGCCGAGCAGATCGAGGAACAGGGGCCCGAGGCGCTGCTGAGCGGCATGGATGCGGTGGTGGTGCCCGGCGGCTTCGGCAACCGCGGCGTGGACGGCAAGGTGGCCGCGATCCGCTGGGCGCGGGAGCAACGGGTGCCGTTCCTGGGGCTGTGCCTGGGCATGCAGTGCGCCGTGATCGAGTGGGCCCGCAACCAGGCCGGCCTGAACGGTGCCACCAGCGCCGAGCTCAATGCCCAGACACCCCACCCGGTGATCCACCTGCTGCCGGAACAGCAGGACGTGGTCGACCTGGGCGGCACCATGCGCCTGGGTGTCTACCCCTGCCGGCTGGCGCCGGGAACCCTGGCCCATCGGCTCTATGGCGATGAGGTGGTCTACGAACGCCACCGCCATCGCTACGAGTTCAACAATGCCTACCGCCAGGCCTTCCTGGATGCCGGCTACGTGATCAGCGGCAGCTCCCCCGATGGCCGGCTGGTGGAACTGATCGAACGTCCCGATCACCCCTTCTTCGCCGCCTGTCAGTACCACCCGGAATTCCTCTCCCGCCCCGGCACCCCCCATCCGCTGTTCCGCGGCCTGATCGCCGCTGCGCAGGGACGCTCACCAGACCAGCAGCCAGCGGACACCACTGAGGAGGTGGATCTGCTCGCTGCGGCGGCATGAACCCGACGGCCGCGGCATCCAGCGCGACGCTGCCGGTGGTGGAGAGCTTCCACTCCCTGCAGGGAGAAGGGCTGCACAGCGGTCGCAGCGCCCTGTTCATCCGCCTCGGAGGGTGCTCGGTTGGCTGCAGCTGGTGCGACACCAAGCACTCCTGGCCCGCGGCCGTGCATCCCCAGCGCAGCCTGGACGACCTGGCGGCCGAAGCCCGGAAGGCCGCCACCGATGGGGCCGCCTTTGTGGTGATCACCGGCGGTGAGCCGCTGGAGCACGATCTGGCGCCGCTGACTGAGGCCCTGGCCGCCGCTGGTCTGCCCCTGCATCTGGCCTGTTATGACCTGTTGCATGCCGATGTGACCGAGTCAGAGCCCTGGCTGGCCGTGCGCCACACCGATTGGAGCAGCCGCGTGCGGCCCTTGTTCCGCCACACCCGCCGAA
>RFPK01000206.1 GCA_009926195.1 Synechococcaceae bacterium WB4_1_0192
GGCCCGGCGTCTGGAGTCGCTGTTGCGTGAACCGGAGCTCCGGGCCGAGCTGGGCCGGATCGGTTGCCGCCGCATGGGAGTCGCCGGTGGCAGCGATGCCCTGGCCGCTCTGGTGGAGCACCGTCTGCTTTCGTACCCCTGAGCTGCCAGACGGGATGATGGTGCTCCCGCTGACGCCCCGCCATGGCCGCTCCCCAGGACAAGGACTTTGTGACAGCCTGCGGACGCCTGGCCAGTGCCCTGAGCATCAGCATCGCTTCGGCTCGCCGCAGGGTGGATCTGGTGGCCGCCCGGGAGGGAGTTCGCGACCCTGACGGGCGGCTGCTGATCGCCCAGCGGCTGCTGGTCGAGAGCCAGGGGGGCAGTGCCGAGGCGCGTCAGCTGCTCGATGTGCTGCTGGAGGCGGTCAAGGAGGAAGAGAACTACATCGGCGACGACTGAGATCCGTCATGCCTGCAGCGGCGCTGCCGGAATGCCGCTGACGACCTCGGCTCCTCCTCCCCTGGCCCGCCCGCTCAGGAGCGGTGCTCGAAAATGGCCCCGAACCGGCCCCGGTCGAGTTCGGCGATCACCGGGATGCACTGGAAGCTGCGCTGGGCCAGATCCAGCCGCTCCTCACGCCGCAGCATGCGCACCAGCCCGTCGCGGGCGGCCAGCAGATAGCGCACGTCATTGGCGGCGTAGGCCAGCTGGGCCTCGCTCAACTCCTCGACGCGCCCCCAGTCGCTGCTCTGCGCCCCCTTGTCGAGCTCCACGCCGCACAGCTCCTGCACCACCTCCTTGAGGCCGTGGCGGTTGGTGTAGGTGCGGGCCAGGCGACTGGCCACCTTCGTGCAGAACAGCGGCGCCACGGCGATGCCCAGGCCTTCCCCCAGGGCGGCCACATCGAAGCGGGCGAAGTGGAACACCTTCTCAACCGCGGCGTCCTCCAGCAGCTGCTTCAGCAGGGGCGCTTCGCGCTGTCCGCGCTGGATGCGGATGCAGCACACGTTGTCGGCGTTGTCGCAGATCTGCACCAGGCAGAGCCGGTCCCGACCATGCACCAGGCCCATGGCCTCGGTGTCCACCGCCACCGCAGCCGATGCCGACAGCCGTTCCAGCCACTCGGGGCTGAGGTCTCCGTCCAGCACGCTGAAGCAGGCCGGGCTGGTCCCTGTCGCCGGAATCGCGCCGCTGACGGGTTCGCGGATCGCGTCGGTGCTGGAGCTGTTGCAGTCGGCCATGGAGCAGAGATTGCGGGATCAGGACATCGTCGCGGACGCTGCAGTTCACACCCGAAAACCCAAGATCGTCTTTTGCCCTTGAAAGCTCAAATGAGACTGCGCTAGCAGATTGTGAGAGTCCCGTCCGCTGCGATGACATCCCGCCGCCCGCCCGCACCACCTGGTCTGGATGCCATCCGGATCTTCTTTGAGCAGCCTCACCTGCAGCACCTTGGCCTGGAGCTGGCGGTCTGCTGGATTCTTGAACGCCTGCTGGAGGCGGACAGCTACCCCACGGCGCTGATGCACGATCTCAGTCGCCTCCACCCCCATCTGCGCCTCTCGGAGACCGTGCTGCAGCAGGCCCTCGGTTTCCTGGATCAGCAGGCGGTGATCAGCAGCTATTCGCAGCGCTGTCCCAGTCGCGGTCGGCCGCGGCGCATGTTGCATCTGCTCGAGGAGCGCCGCTCCGCCGCCAGCGAGCTCATGCCTCCGTGGCAGCAGTGGCTGCAGGAGAATGCTCCCCACCATTGCGGCAGCCCCCGCCATGCCACCAGCCCTGGCCTCCACCCTGCTGCTCACGCTGCTCCTGGCTGTCGGCCTGGTGTTCTTCCTGCGGGCCGCCAGTAAGGACCGCACCACCGTGGTTGAAGTGCGCTCCTCCCGACCCCCGTTGGAAGTGCTGCCCGCCATGGCGGAGTGGCTGCAGCAGCGGGGCTGGATCGCTGAGGAATCCAATCCGGAACGGCGACTGCTGCGCTTTCGCGGTCAGGTCCAGGCCAGTGGCGCTCTGGCGGTGCTGCTGTCGGCTCTGGGCGCCATCGGTGCCGGCAGCCTGGGGCTTGTGGTCCGCCAGCTGCTGCCTGCGCTCGGCTGGTGGCCCCTGCTGTTGGTGGGCCTTGGGCCCCTGGCCGGCCTGCTCTACCGCCGCCGTGCCGCACGGCCTGAAATCGTCGAGCTGCGCCTGATCAGCCACGACGATGCCACCGGCAGTGCTCTGCGCCTGCGCGCCCATCGCGATGAGTTGATCGCCCTCGAACAGGAGATGGGGCCGCGCCTGGGTCTGTTCAGCGATGCCAATCTCCAGAGCTCACCGATCTGAAACGGGTCTGAGCCTGGGTCAGAGTGTCCCGAACCGCTGGTCGTTGATGGCCTTGTCGATGGCGTTCGCAGCGCGCCGCCTGCGAGCCCTGCGTCGTTCCCTGGGCCTGGCTGCGCTGCTGGCGCTGCCCCTGGCCAGCACCGCCGCCGCCCAGGCGCCAGCACCGCCGGCCTCCGGTCGTGATCCCCTCACCGGTTCCCGCAGCCGTCTGCAGCGCGACTGGATCGGCAGCCGGTCCCTGCCTGCGGATGTGCCGATCCTGATGCTGGCCGGTCACGCCGATTCCCAGGGCATCGCCGGTCCCGGCACGGCCGGTGAGGCCGTCGACCGCTTCGGCGCCCGGCCGATGCAGCCCGGGATCCGCGACGAGCTCTACTGGGCCCTGCAGGTGGCCCGCCGCGTCACGGAGCTCGGCCAGAGCCGCGGCCTGAACATCCGCTTCTACGACCCGCCGCAACGCTCGATCGTCGATGGCGACGATCCGCGCACCAACTGGAGTGAAGGCAAGCGCCATGCCGCGGCCGGTGGCTACGCCCTGGAGATCCACTTCGATGCCTACGGCGCCGATGGTGTCGGCTCGGGCGTGATCCCGGCCCTGCATCGCCCGCTCAGCCGCATCGATGAGAGCCTGGCGGTGGCGTTCGGTGGCTACCCGCTGCAGTTTCGCGGTGGTCTGGGCGGTCCGCGCCGCGGCATCACGCTGCTGGAGATCGGCAAGCTGGAGGCGCCGCTGGAGCCGGCCCTGCGCAATCTCCGTACCCGTGAGCAGGCCCTGACCGCCATCGCCGAGCGGGTGGTGAACGCCCTGGAGCAGGGCCTTGGGCGCTCGCCGGCGGTGCAGCCGGCCGCGCCCGCTCAGCCCACCGCCAGCGCGACATCAGGATCGACTCGGTGCGGCCGTTGGTCTGCAGGCCGAAGATCGTGCCGCGGTCGAACACCAGGTTGAACTCCACGTAGCGGCCGCGGCGGTACAGCTGGAACTGGCGCTCCCGCTCGCCGTAGGGGGTGTTGTGGCGCTTCTCGGCGATCGGCACATAGCTCGGCAGGAAGGCATTGCCGCAGGCGCTCGCCAGGGCAAACAGCTGCTCCCAGCTCTGGCTGCCGGGCTGCGGGCCCACGGCCTGGCCGGCGGCGGCGGCGGGGCCGTTGGGGTCCTGGCCCTTGTAGAGCACGCCGCGGGGATCCTGGTAGTCGTAGAAGATGCCGCCCACGCCGCGGGTCTCATCGCGGTGCTTCAGATAGAAGTACTCATCGCACCAGGGCTTGAACACCTGGTAGTAGGCCGGGTTGACGCTGTCGCAGGCGCCCTTGAGGGTGCGGTGGAAGTGCTGGGCATCCTCCAGGAAGGGGTAGTAGGGGGTGAGATCGGCGCCGCCGCCGAACCACCACACCGGGCCCGCTTCGAAGTAGCGGTAGTTGAGGTGAACGGTGGGGATGTAGGGGTTGCGCGGGTGCAGCACCATCGAGGTGCCGGTGGCGTACCAGCGATGGCCCTTGGCCTCGGGGCGCTGGCTGAGGATCGAGGGCGGCAGCTCCGTGCCTTCCACCTCAGAGAAGTTCACGCCG
>RFPK01000207.1 GCA_009926195.1 Synechococcaceae bacterium WB4_1_0192
CGTAGCTCACCCGCTCACTGATCAGCCGGCGATCGAGGCTGAGGGCGATGGCCTGGCGCAGGTCCGGCTGATCCAGAGGGGCCCGGTCGCTGAGCAGGGTGAGGTAGCCGATCTCGACGGCGGGGCCGATTCCCTGTCGCAGCAGTCCGCGGTCGGTCCGCGCCGCCAGGGCCCGTTGCTGATCGCTGTCGAGCCCCTGGGAGAGCAGCACATCCACCTCGCCACTCAGCAGCGCTCCATAGAGCGCAGTGGAGTTGCTCAGGGTGATCAGGTGGATCCCGCGGTTGCGAGCGGCAGGACCCCAGTAGCCAGCGAAGGGCTCCAGGGTGGTGTTCTGTGGGCTGCTGTTCACCAGTCGGTAGGGACCGGTGCCCACGAAGCGATTGCGGAGCGAGCTCCGCCGATGGCTGCGGTAGGCCGTTGGCGAGACCGGTGTCAGGTTGCTGGAGCTGAGCAGGGCCGCCAGGGAGCTGTAAGGGCGTTTCAGCCGCAGTTCCAGTTCGTAGGGGCCGCGCACGCGCATCCCCGTGATGCGGTCGTCGAGCAGGTAGCTCTGCTTGCCCAGGGCTCGGAAGCGCTCCAGGCTGAAGACCAGGGCGGCGGCGTTGAAGGGGGTGCCGTCGTGGAAGCGCACGCCGCGCCTGAGCGGGATCCTCGCTGTCAGGCCGTCCGCGCTCAGGATCGGCAGGGCTGTGGCGAGATGGGGGTGCAGCCCCCCGCTGGCATCACTGGCGTAGAGGGGGTCGCCGATGGCGCTCAGCAGCTGGGCACCGGCGAAGCTGGTGATGTCGACCGGATCGACGGAATCGAGGTTGCCGCGGCTGGCCACCACCACCTGGCCGATCGGTTTGGGGGGCTGGCAACCCAGCAGGGCCTGCAGAAGCATCGCTGCGCCCAGGCCGCAGGCGCGCTGCTGCACGGGGCGCCCCCACCACGGCTGCGGGCATGGGGAGTGGCCGGATCGGCCGGACGGCGGTGGGGCCTGCGGCAAGGGCTGCGGGCGAGCCCGCCCATTCAAGCTCCCGCCGCCGGTCGGGGAGGGGTGCTGTGACCGTTGCCGGCCACCTGCTGCAGGGAAATTTCAAACACGGGCGAACCGTGGCGTGCCAGTGGCCAGCGCCGGACCCAGCAGCGGTTGTGCTGGTCGTCAACGCCGATCACCTGATAGAGGTGCTCGTCGCTGGTGAGGGTGATGCAGTCACCCTGGTGGAGCGTCATGACGTCCGAAGTCGAGGGAATCTCAGGCGGGGATGCGTCTGGGGTGGAGACGGTTGAGGTGGAGAGGGTTGAGGTGGAGAGGGTTGAGTCGCAGGGGAGTGGGTTGGCGGAGTCCACGCTTGGGGCGAGCGGTCTCGCGGTGCCTACCCAGGCTTGATGGACCCGTTGCAGCAAAGAGTTGCTGCGGATACCAGGCAAGCCCTGGGTGAGGGGATGCTCATCCGGCCGGCATCCCGGGGGCCAGGGAGATCTTTGGATTTCCTTCCACTCCTCATGCTTCCACTCTGCACCACGGCATCCGTTGCCTGTGATGGGCGGTTGTTCCTAGAGGGTCCGCAGGCAGGCCGCCACGGCGGTCACATCACCCAGGGCCTCGATCGCCGCCAGGGCACGGCGGAAGCTGGCTTCCGCCACCTCATGGGTGATCACCACGATTTCGGCGTCGCCGCCGTCCAAGCTGCTGTCGAACTGGACGATCGAGCGGATCGAGACACCCTCATCGCCGAAGCAGCTGCCGATCCGGCCGATCACCCCCGGCTGATCGCCGGTGCGCAGGCGCAGGTAGTTGCGGTGCTGGCTCACCCCTGGGTCCACCAGGCGGCAGCGGCGCCAGCGGCTGGCCGCCAGCAGCGGATCCAGCGCTCCGCCGGCGCCGGCCACCTCGCGGATGCCGGCGATGTTGAGGATGTCGGCCACCACGGCTGAGGCGGTGGGGCCGGCACCGGCGCCAGGGCCGTAGAACATCACCCGTCCCACGGGGTCGCCCTCCACCAGGATGGCGTTGTTGACCCCATGCACCCCCGCCAGGGGGTGGTCCCGCGGCAGCAGGGTGGGGCCGACGCTCACATCCAGCTGCACGGTGCCATCGGCATCGGTGCCGAGGCAGCGGGCGCTGGCGACCAGCTTCACCGCGTAACCCAGCTGATCGGCATAGTTCACATCCCGGCCATCGAGGCGGTGAATCCCCTCGGTTGGGATCGCCGTGCGTTCGACGCTGCCGCCGTAGGCCAGGCCCGCCAGGATCGCGATCTTGTCGGCCGCATCCCCGCCCTCCACATCCGCTGCTGGGTCGGCCTCGGCGTATCCCAGCCGCTGGGCGTCGGCCAGCACGTCCGCATAGGCCGCACCCTCATCGGCCATGCGGCTGAGGATGTAGTTGGTGGTGCCGTTGATGATGCCGCTGACCCGCTGGATGCGATTGCCCCCCAGCGACTGCTTCAGGGGCTCGATGATCGGGATACCGCCGCCTACGGCCGCCTCGATCAGCACGTAGACGCCCTTGGCGGCAGCGGCGGCGGCGATTTCATCGCCGTAGCGGGCGATCACCGCCTTGTTCGCTGTGACCACGGGCTTGCCGGCCTCGATCGCCCGCAGGATCAGGCTGCGGGCTGGCTCCAGGCCGCCCATCACCTCCACCACGATGTCCACCGCTGGGTCGTCGACGACCGCCTCGGGGTCGGTGCTGAGAATCGCCTCGGGCAGATCCAGCGGACGGGGGCGGCTCAGATCGCGAACGGCGACCCGTCGCAGTTCCAGTTCGCTCACCAACGGGTGACGACCCTGTGGCGTTGTGAGGATGCCGGCAACGCCTGCTCCCACCGTGCCAAGCCCGAGCAAGCCGATGCCGATGGTCATGCCTGCGTGTCTGCGAAAGCGCCGATCCTAGAAATCCGGCAGCACGATCTCCGCTCAGGCGGCGTCCAGGGCTCTGGCCTGGGCCTGCATCATCCGCAGGATGTTGAGGAAGCCGTTGGCCCGGGAGGGGGTGAGACTGGTCTGCAGGCCGGTCTCGGCCAGAAAGGCCGGATCGATGGCGGCGGCGGCGGCGGGCTCCAGGCCTTCCATGCCTTCGATCAGCAGGGCCAGCAGGCCCTTGGTGATGGCGGCGTCTGAGTCGCCCTGCCAGTGCAGGCGACCATCGATGAGCTCCCCCACCACATAGACCTGCGACACGCAGCCCTTGACCTTGAAGGCGTCGTTGCGAAACGCATCGGGCAGGGGCTGCAGTTTCTTCGCCAGCCAAAGCACGTATTCGTAGCGTCGCTTCGGATCTGCGGTGCCCTTGAGGCGTTCCACGATCTGATCGAGCTTCTCGCTGCCGGTGGCCATCAACGGGGGTGACGGATGCGCTGGAGTCCGAGCAGCATGGCAGCGAGGAACCCACGTACTCTTCTTTGCATTTCCTCATGACGCGGGCGATGGCAACCCGACTCGTCGCACGTTTGCGCAACGGCTGTCTCATGCCGGAACAGGCGGTGCGAGATTTCGCGGAACAGTGGATTCTCGGCCTACCCGAGCCACCGGAACCATTCATCGACCCCGCGCGAATCGAAATCGAATCCGAGAAAATCCGTTCGGGTGTAATCGGCATGCTCCACCTTAATCGCATGCCGACCGAGACCGATGTGGCGCTCGCGACGGTGTTTTTCATGGCCGATCGCGCAATCTCCGGTGAAACCTTCGAGCCGTCGGGTGGTTTGCAGCAAGAACGAACTATCACCGAGCGCGAACTTTTCGGTCGTGCAAAGCCCGAACGCGTACGACGCATGGAAGGTGAAAATATTTGGTTGATCGGCGAACACATGAGTGAGCCGTTGGCGGCCGTTGCGAAGTTGTTTCTCGCGGAAGGTCACGTCGGCAGCATCGTCATG
>RFPK01000208.1 GCA_009926195.1 Synechococcaceae bacterium WB4_1_0192
CCTCCAGGGCCTCGCCGGTGCGTTCATCGCGGCTGCTCCAGCTGATCAGCAGGTGCTGCCGGGCCGAGAGCAGGCTCTCCAACAGCACGTAGCGGTCCTGATCGCCTGGGGAGGGGTCGCCGAGGCGCCTCTGCTGCTCCAGCAGGTGAAAGCCGGGGCGCTGCCGCTGGCGCGGGAACGCACCGGCATCGAGCCCCATCAGCACCACCACCCGATGCGGGATCGCCCGCATCGGCTCCAGGGCGCTGATCGTGAGTGCGCCGGAGCGGTGGCCGAAGCGGCCGCTCGCTTCGCTGAGCCGTTCGTCGAGCACCTCCGCCACCACCGGTGCCTCCAGCAGCAGCGCACTGCTGCCTGCGATCGCCTGCCAGTCCGCCAGGGCCGCCTGGATCGTCTGCAGTTCCCACGACCGCTCGCCACCGTCGCCGAACAGCTCGCTGAGCTGCTGACGCAGGCCCGATACCCACTCGGTCACGCTGCGGGCCTGCGCCAGCCAGGACAGGCTGCGGCGCAGCTGGCGCAGCAGGTTCAGCCAGCGGATCTGCTCCTCCAGGCTGCCGGCCATGGCCATCGGTGCGGTTTCGGCAGGGGCCAGCCCCGGTTCCTCCGGCAGCACCAGGCCCAGGGTGAGGCGGTCGATCGCCCAGCTGAGGCTGTGGTTGGAATCGCCTCCGCGGGCGCGGCCATCAAGGCCCCAGCGGAAGCCGGCGCGCTGCAGCAGGGCGGTGTGGAATTCCAGGGACGTGTCGTCGGCGGACCGCGTCAGGGCACGCGGCCGGCCGATGGCGGACGCGATCACCTCGGCGCCGGTCGCGTCCATCTCGCAGTCCATGTCGCAGTCGGTGTCGCAGTCGGTGTCGCCGACGGCCAGTCGTTCCTGCAACTGCTCCAGCAGGGTGGCCGTTCGCTCGGCCGCGGCAGCCATCCTCGCGGGCAGCAGAAAGGCATCCCCTTCGCGCCAGCTGCCGAGCTGGGTGTCGCCGCTGCCCTCCAGCAGCTGTTGGAATTCCGCCCCAAGCCGGCCGAAGCGGGCCTCCAGGCTGGGCACGGTCAGCAGCCAGTCGCTGCCAAGCGGGTCGGTTGCAGCCGTGGCGGCATCGCGGCGCTGCCACAGGTCGCGGCAGGGTGTGAGCAGGAACAGATCCACGGCCAGGCAGCCGGACAGGGCCTGCAGCAGCTCCACCTGCACCGGCGCCAGGCTGCTCAGGCCGAACAGCCGCAGCGGCTGTTCGCTGGCGGCCAGCTTGGCCAGCCCGGCGGGGATCTCTGCGCCGGAGCACTGCCGCAGCAGCGCGATCGCCTGCCGTGCCCGCAGGCCGAAGGGCAACCGCTCCAATCGCGCCGCCAGGCGCCGCAACAGCAGTGGTTGCCAGCGCAGGGTCTCGGCCAGGGGCAGCCCGGCGGCATCGACATCGTGGTCCGCCAGCCAGGCCTCAACCATTGCGGGTCGGTAGAGGCCGTAGTCGTCGAGGGCATCGGCGATGGCGCGCCCCAGTTGCCAGAGGGGGGCATCGAGGCGTTGCAGGCCGGGTGCCCGCCGCTCCAGCCACTGCCGCAATGGTGCGGCACAGTCCTCTTCCAACAGCTCCGGCAGCAGTTCCAGCACCGGCCAGACCAGGTTCTGGGCTCGCCAGGGGTCCACGCTCCCGGCCCCAGCGGTGCCGTCGCCGTTGCCTGTGGCGGGCTCCAGCAGTTGATCCACCAGCTGGCGCAGACGGCTCGAGGGAAAGGGAAACCGCAGCCCCGCTGCGATGCCGCCGCCTGCCCCGTCCGTTTCCGGATCGCTCAGCTCCAGGGCGATCTGCTCCCCCAGCCAGCGGCTGGTGGGCCAGGTGTTCACCACCACCTGGACGGGCTCGAGGGGGCCCGGTGGCGTCAGCCGCAGCTCGGTGGCGAGCAGCCGTGCCAGCAGTTCGGCTCGGTTGCTGCGGAACAGCGTCAGCAAGGTTCAGCGACCGCTCAGGGCGAGCCGGCTCAGGCCGGGCAGAGGACCGCCGGCCTCGGGCCGCAGGCCGGGAACACTGATGTCCAGGCCCGTTTCCGGGCAGTAGGCGCTGAGGCTGCCGCCGTAGCAGGCTCCTGTGTCCACCATCACGATGTGCTGCAGATGCCGGACGTGCGGCCCGGGAGTGTGGCCGATCACCACCTCACCGAAGCGGCCGTCGTAGTGCTGCCAGAAGCCCATGCGCACCCTCAGATCCGGCTGCCAGGTGGTGGGATCGAAGCCGGCATGGGTGGCCACCCAGCCATCGCCCCAGTACGCCAGGGGCAGGCGCTCCAGGCGGCCCAGCCAGGCCCGACAGTGCTGCTCCCCGAGGTGGCGGAACGTGTCGCAGCCCGCCAGGTGCCGTTCGGCCAGCTCGCCGCCGGCCTGGAGGGCGTCGATCAGATCCTGTTCGTGGTTGCCGCGCAGCCACACGGCGCGGTCACGCTCCACCAGGTCCCAGATCCGCTCCATCGTGGCGGCGATGCCAGGGCCGCGGTTGATCACATCACCGCAGAAGATCAGACGGTCATCACCGGGCAGGTGCCGCAGTAGCTCCGCGAGGGACTCGGCGCAACCATGGACATCACCGATCACCCAGTGGCGGCGGCGGCTGACGGGCGTCATCGGGACGTCACAGTTCCCCCAGTCTTGCCCAGCGTGCTGCGATCTGTCAGCCCCGTCGCGGGCCGATGAAGAACGCTGATAGTTTGCCGCCAGGTGCAGGCGCGGTGATGGACGCACAACCCACGGATCCACGCACGCTGTCGGTGGGTCAGCGCGTCGCCATCCTGGTCAAGGCGCTCGATGGTGCCAGGCGCACCAATGAGGCGCTGGCCAACTGCAGCAACGGCGATCAGATGGTGGAGGTGCTGCTCGATGCCTCGGCCAAGCTGGGCCTGGGGCTCACCCGCGCTGACCTGACCCGCACCCCGCCGATCCGGGACTGGATCTGGTGGAAGAACAAGGAGGCGCTGCTCACGATCGGTGATGCCCGCCCCCGCTACCAGCAGGACGGGGACCGCGGCAAGTCGGCCGAGCCTGCTGCGGAGGGCGACGTGACCCCGCGCCGCAGGTTTCTCGGCCTGTTCTGAGCCCGCTGCTCAGGCGGCGCCGGCCAGGGCGTCGGGAATCGAGGCACTGGGGGCTTCGAAGCTGCCCTTGGCCACGAATTCCAGGCGCAGCTTCATGAAGTCGATGAACCTGGCGTCGGTCGACACCACGGCTGCGGCGGGGCGAGGCACATTGGCCGCCACGGCGGCCAGTTCCGGAGCATCGAGGAAGGCGGGGCGTTTCACCAACCAGAAATCGATCGCCTTGCCCTGTTCGCCGTAGTTGCGCACGCGCTCGCGCAGCACTTCGTCGAGCGGCTCTTCGACGGTGAGGAAGGCCTCACTGGCGGCCACGAAGTGGTACTGAGTCATGAACTGGTGCTGCCGAAGAGAGGATCCCGCCGGGGATTCTGGATCAGAGCCTTCATCTGGCGCACCGCCTGCTCCAGGCCCACCGCCAGGGCCCGGGCCACGATCGTATGGCCGATGTTCAGCTCTTCCATGCCTTCGATCGCCGCCACGGGCTCCACGTTCTGATAGGTGAGGCCGTGGCCGGCGTTGACGCGCAGGCCGAGGCTGCGGGCGATCACGGTGCCTTCCGTGAGCCGGGCCAGCTCCAGCGGCTGACGCTGCCAGTCGGCCTCGGCGTAGCTGCCGGTGTGCAGCTCCACCCAGCGGGCACCGCTGGCGCGCTCCTGCAAACGCATCTGGATCGCATCGACCTTCCTCCCGGCTACCGGCTTGCGATCGGCGGCGGCAACAAGGACATGTCCGAATCTTTCAGTTACGCGCTGCAGTCACTGGTTCTGGCGGTGGTCTTCATCTACATGATC
>RFPK01000209.1 GCA_009926195.1 Synechococcaceae bacterium WB4_1_0192
CCGCCGCCGCCGCCATAGCCGCCGCGACCGCCGCCGCCGCCGCCATAGCCGCCGCGACCGCCGCCGCCGCCACCGCCGGCTTCACGGGGGGTGGCCTTGTTGACGCGGATCATGCGACCCATCCACTCCACGTTCTGGAGATCGTCGATGGCCTTCTGCTCATCGGCGTCATTCGCCATCTCCACGAAGGCGAAACCCCGCTTGCGACCGGTTTCACGGTCGAGGGGGAGGCTGCACTTGCTGACTTCGCCGTACTGGCTGAAGAGATCCAGCAGATCCTCCTGTTCAGCTTGGAACGAGAGGTTGCCGACGTAAATGGTCATTCCTTCAACGGAACCTGGACACTGATTCGTGGATGCTGCGGTTCCGGTTGGAGGCCGTATGCCCTGGAATCACCCTCACCCTACAGCGCGGTGGGACCGGCCCGGATGGCTGCCGCGCCGTTGCCGCGTGGCCGCCACCCCGGGTCTGCGGGACGTAACGACCCTTGAAGCAACAGCGAAGCGAAGCGAAAGATCCCCTCTGATCCCCGCCTAAGGTCCCATTGTCAGCAAACGCACATCCGTTACCGAGAGTTCCCGATGACGGCACCTGTCCCCTGGAGCCTGGCCTGGAGCGAGGATGGTGAGCTGGCCGCTCAGGATCAGTTCGATCTGCTGCAGAGCCTGGTGGCATGTGAATCCGAGAGCGTGCAGCCCGGCCTGGTGGTGGCCATCGAACGGCTCAGCCTGGAGCAGGTGAGCCTGCTGGCCACCGGCAGCCTCACGGAGGGCCTGACCGGGCTGTGCGCCTGAATCGGATCAGCCGCGGGCTCGGCTGATCTGCAGTTCGCGGTTCATCACCTTGAGCCGCCGCAGGCCCTGGAATACCTCCTCGGGCATGCCCTTGGGCAGGTCCACCAGGCTGTGGGCGTCGAAGATCTGGATGCGGCCGATGCTGCGGCCGTTCAGGCCGGCTTCATTGGCGATCGCCCCGACGATGTTGCCCGGCTTGACCCGATCGCGCCAGCCCACCTCGATCCGATAGCGATCCATGTGGGCTTCCGGTGGGCCGGCCTCCTCGCGGGGACCGCGGCGGGGACCCCGTTCACCACCCCGCTCGCCGAAGCGGTCGCGGTCGTTGCGGCGGCCGTCGCGGCCACCGGGCTGCTGGCGCAGCCAGCTCTCATCGCCGTGCACCAGCAGGGGCTGTTCACCCACGGCCAGCTGCAGGGCGGCCAGAGCCAGCTGATCGGCGCTGACGCTGGCTCTGGCCCACCCTCTGCAGGATTTCGGACAGCAGAGCCCGCTCCTCATCCCGCTGCTCGTCGCCCGGTGTGTGCTCCAGGGCTTCAGTGAGCCGCTGGCGCAGGCGATCCAGCCGGTTCTGGTTGATCGTGGCGTTGCTCGGGATCTCCATCGGCTCGATGGGGCGTCCCACGGCCCGCTCCAGACCCCCCAGGAAGCGCCGTTCCCGCGGCGTGATGAACAGGATCGCGTCGCCACTGCGGCCGGCCCGACCGGTGCGGCCGATGCGGTGCACATAGGCCTCGGAATCGAACGGGATGTCGTAGTTCACCACCAGGGTGATGCGGTCCACATCCAGGCCCCGGGCCGCCACGTCGGTGGCCACAAGCACATCCACGGTGCCGTTCTTGAGCCGCTCGATCGTGCGCTCGCGCTGGTTCTGGGCCACGTCGCCGTTGAGCACGGCCACGTCGTAGCCCTTGGCCTCCAGGGCTTCCGCCACCGTGACCGTGATCGCCTTGGTGCGGGCGAAGATGATCACCCCCTCCTTGGTCTCGGCCTCGAGCACCCGGCTCAGGGCCTCCAGCTTCTGGGGACCGTTGACGGTGATGAAGCGCTGACGGATGCGACTGGCGTCCGACCCCTTGGTGCGGATCGTGATCTCCGCCGGTTCGTTCAGGTACTGGTGCGAGATGCGGCGGATCTCGGAGGGCATCGTCGCCGAGAACAGCACCACCTGGCGCTGCTCGGGCAGCTGGCCCAGCACCCACTCCACGTCGTCGATGAAGCCCATGCGCAGCATCTCGTCGGCTTCGTCGAGCACCAGGCTGCGCAGGCCGGAGAGATCGAGGGTGCCCTGGCGCATGTGATCCATGACGCGGCCGGGGGTCCCCACCACGATCTGCACACCGCGTCGCAGGCGGGCGATCTGATCGCGGAAATCGGCGCCGCCGTAGATCGGCAGCACCCGCACCTGCGGCATCTTGGCCGCATAGCTGTTGAAGGCATCGGCCACCTGAATGGCCAGCTCACGGGTGGGGGTGAGCACCAGCACCTGAGGGGTGCGCTGGGATGGGTCGAGGCCCGCCAGCAGCGGCAGGGCAAAGGCGGCCGTCTTGCCGGTGCCGGTCTGGGCCTGGCCCACAAGGTCGCGGCCCAGCAGCAGCTCGGGGATGGCGGCCTTCTGAATCGGCGAGGGCTCGAGGTAACCGATCGTGGCCAGGGCCTCCAGCAGCTCCGGCGCGAAGCCGAAAGCGGCGAAGCCGCTGTCGTTGATCGGGCCGATCAGGGTGGTGCTGACGGCGTCATCGCCGCTGGCCTGCAGATCGGCCTCCAGGGCGCTCAGGTCCACGGCGCAGCTGTCGTCGCCGGCCTGGCCGGTCGCTGCGGCAGGGCTGTGGACGTCGTTGGCTGCGTCGTTTTGCACGCCAAGATCCGACGAGCTGATGAGGCTCTCAACAGAGTTATTGGTCACAGAGAGGTCTGGGCCTGGTGATCCTTCGTCGCAGGCCGGCAGACACCCGTTGAATAACTGCCTTGCCCTACACAAAGGGTGAGAGCAGATCTTAACACTCGCTTCGGATCACCACGCTCGATCGGCGGGCGCGTCCGCGGGGACGTCCTCGGCAAGCTCCGGGCCGCGGCGGTAGTCGTCGGCGAGTCGTTCGATGTCGTCCTCGCTCAGCGGCCCACCCCGCTGCACTTCCACGATCAGCAGGTCCGCCTCGCCGGCACTGGCGCGGTGCACCGCGCCGCAGGGCACCAGCAGGGTGGTTCCGGGCTCGGCCGCCAGCCGTATGCCGTCGCAGTGCAGTTCGCCGCAGCCGGCCACCACCACCCAGTGCTCCAGCCGATGGCGATGGCGCTGCAGGCTGATGCGCTGGCCAGCGCGGATGCAGAGCCGCTTCACCAGATAGCCATCTCCGCTGGCGAGCGTCTCGAACCATCCCCAGGGCCGCTCGCACACCGTTGCGGTCGCCCTGGTCTCGACCCCGGATCCGGCTCTGGCTTCGCCCATCCTCGCGTCGCCGCCTACCGCCGCGAACCCTAGACAGCTGAACCGGTTTCCGCCACGGCAGCCGGCATCGGTGTGAACAACAGGGCTCGCTGCCGCGCCCGGGTCAGGCCCGTGTACAGCAATCGGGCATCGCTCTGACGGCTGCTGGGCAGCAGCATCAGAACCTCGGCGTACTGGCTGCCCTGCGCCTTATGAACCGTCAGGGCCAGGGCCGGTTCCGCCCCGCTCAGCCGCGCTGGGTGCAGCAGCCGGCCGCCGCTGAACAGCACCTGTCGCTCCTCGCCTCGGCCCACCACCACGCCGATGTCGCCATTGGTCAGCCCTTGCTCGGCCATGTTGCGCCGGTTCAGCACCGGGGTGCCCAGGGGCCAGCGCTGGACCGGCGCCCGGGCCGCGTCCCCCAGCAGTGCCCTGTGCAGGCCCTCCACGCCCCAGGGGCCGCGGCGGATCGGCGTGAGCAGGATCAGCTGCTCCAGTTCTGCCAGCAGGCTGGCCATCGCGGCCGTGAGAAGCGGCTCACCGCTCTGAGGTTCCTGCCCTGGCGGCAGAAGCGCCGGCTGAATCCGTCCCGCCAGCTCCGCCAGCCGCCGCT
>RFPK01000210.1 GCA_009926195.1 Synechococcaceae bacterium WB4_1_0192
TGAGCACGATCCAGCCGGGGCCGCGCTGGCGCAGGAAGCTGAGGTTGGCCTCGCTCAGGGCGGGGCAATCGATCAGCACGCCGCAGGCGCCATCGGGCAGGGGCCGCTGCAGCCACCAGGAGCTCCCCCCCTGGCTGTCGCGATTGGGGGCGAACAACCAGAGATCGGCGCGCACGGCCTGCGGAGGACGGCCGGATGTGGCGGACGGGTCGGTGGCGGCTGCTGTTGGTGCGCTGCCGTCGTTCTCGATCACAGGCTCCGTCCGGGCTGGCTGCCGCACGCCATCCTGCCGGCGCGGCGGCACAGCGCCAGCGGACCTAGCTTGTGGCAGCCGCCGGCTGGCACCGTTGGGATCGATCCGCCTGGGACACCCCTGGCCCCTCGGGGCGATGGTGACGCCGCGGGGCGTGAACTTCTCGCTGGTGGCGCCGCTGGCCAGCCGGGTGGAGCTGCTGCTGTTCGCCGCTGGCGATGCGCCGGAGCCCATGCAGGTGGTGGAGCTGCACAACGGCCACCGCTCGGGCGACCACTGGCATGTGGAGGTGGAGGGGATCGGCATCGGCTGCTGCTACGCCTACCGGGTGTTCGGACCGCTGCAGCCGGGTCGCCACGGCTTCAACCCCTCGAAGCTGCTGCTCGATCCCTGCGCCCGCGCCATCAGCGGCTGGAACGTCTACCGCCGGGCCGAGGCCCTGGGGGCCACGCCGAACACCGCCAGCTGCCTGAAGGGCGTGGTCACCGAGCGCGACCGCTTTGATTTCGCGGCGGCGCCACGGCCACGCCACAGCTGGCAGCGCACCGTGATCTACGAGCTGCACGTGGGCGGCTTCAGCCGCGGGCCCGGCAGCCCGGTGAGCGCCGACGCCCAGGGCACCTACCTGGGGTTGATCGAGGCGATCCCGTATCTGAAGGAGCTGGGGGTCACCACGATCGAGCTGCTGCCGGTGATGGCCTTCGATCCGCACGATGCACCGGCGGGGCGGCTCAACTACTGGGGCTACAGCCCGCTGAGCTGGATGGCGCCCCACCACGCCTACCAGCGGGGCGACGATCCGCTCCAGATCCGCCAGCAGGTGCGTGAGCTGGTGACGGCCTGCCATCAGGCGGGACTGGAGGTGCTGGTGGATGTGGTCTACAACCACACCTGCGAGGGCAACCAGGCGGGCCCCACCCTCAGCTGGCGCGGCCTGGATGACCGCCTCTACTACCACCAGAACAGCAAGGGCGACTACCTGGATGTGAGCGGCTGCGGCAATTCGATCGCCGCCAACCGCCCCCATGTGCGCCGGCTGATCCTGGAATCGATGCGCTGCTGGGCGCTGGAGCTGGGGGTGGATGGCTTCCGCTTCGATCTGGGCATCGCCCTGACCCGCGGCGAGGAGCTGGCGCCGCTGGATGCGCCGCCGCTGTTCGAGGAGATCGAAGCCGATCCGGAACTGGCGGATCTCAAGCTGGTGAGCGAACCGTGGGATTGCGGCGGGCTGTATCGCCTGGCGGACTTTCCGGCCCGGCGGGTGGGGGCCTGGAACGGCCGCTTCCGCGACGACGTGCGCCGCTTCTGGAAGGGCGACGACAAGAGCTGCTGGACGTTCGGGCAGCGGCTGGCGGGCAGCCCGGATCTGTTCGGCGGCAAACCGGCGGTGCTGGGCCGCAGCATCACCTTCCTCACCGCCCACGACGGCTTCACCCTGGCGGATCTGGTCAGTTACAACGGCAAGCACAACCTGGCCAACGGCGAGGACAACCGCGACGGCGACAACCACAACAACAGCTGGAACCACGGCGCCGAAGGCCCCTGCAGCGACCCGGCGGTGACGGAGCTGCGGGCGCGGCAGCTGCGCAACCTGCTGGCCTCGCTGCTGCTCAGCCCCGGGGTGCCGATGCTGCTGATGGGCGATGAGGTGCGCCGCAGCCAGGGGGGCAACAACAACGCCTGGTGCCAGGACAACCCCCTGGGCTGGATGCACTGGCGGCCGGATGGGGACGACCTGGCCCTGCAGCAGTTCGTGCGGCGGCTGATCGGACTGCGCCATCACCTGGCGGGGCTGCTCAACCCGGAGATCCCCCACAGCGAAACCCGCGGGCTGCGCTTCGATCAACCGGGCCACATCCACCGCGAGTGGCACGGGCTGCAGCTGGGGCAGCCGGACTGGGCCAGCTGGTCGCACAGCCTGGCCTGGAGCCTGAACGAGGGGCAGCGGGGGCCGCTGCTGTGGTGCGGGCTGAATGCGTATCACGAGCCCCTGCGCTTCGCGATCCCGACCGCGAACGAGCCCTGGCTGCGGCTGATCGATACGGGCCAGGCCGATGGCGATCAGCTGCCGGAGCAGCCGCAGCCGCTGAGCGAGAGCGAGCGCAGCCAGGGAGCGCTGCTGCTGCGGGATCGCAGCCTGGTGCTGCTGGTGGCGGCGCCGCTGATGGCCAGGCACCAGGCCTGAACGGTTCAGGCCGGCCGCTCAGAGCTTCTCGAGGCTGTCCCAGAAGGGCAGGATCTGCTGGGCAAAGATCGCGATCACCGGCCGCTGGCGCAGCACCACATTGGCGGTGACGGACATGCCGGAGAGCAGCCGCAGCTGGCGGCCCTTGTAGGCCAGGGTGTTGGAGGCCATCGCCACCGTCACCGGGAAGCGGAAGTAGTTGTAGGTCTGATCGGGGGCGAGCACATCGGAGCCGATCGACTTGACCTTGCCGTCGATTTCACCGAATTCGTTGTAAGGGAAGGCATCAACCCGCACGGACACCTTCTGGCCTGGGCGCACGAAACCGATGTCCTTGTTGGTGATGAACAGGCGGGCCACGAGGTGATCGGTGGGCACGATCTTCACCACCGGCTCCGGCACGGAACCATTGATCACATAGCCGGGGGCGGTGGGTTTGAGGTCGAAGACCACGCCGGTCACCGGCGCCTTGAGCTGCTGATACTTGAGCGTGAGCTGGGTTTCGCTGATCTGATTGGTGAGCTCAGCCAGCTGCTTTTCGCCTTCCTCCACCTTGGTGGCGAAGTCGATGCGGGTGAGGGCGCGGGTGTTGAGCAGCTTCTGGCGGGCTTCGTTGAGGGCCTCCCGGCTGCGGATGCGGTTCTGCCTGAGGGCGGCCACCTCGCCGCGCAGGGTGAGGAACTCCTGCTTCTCCTTGAGGTACTGGGAGCGGGCCATGGCGCCGCTGGCCACCAGCGGCGTGATGTCGCGCATGATCTGGGCGCGGATCTGCAGCGCCTGCTGGCGGGCCATGAGCTGGGCCTCCACCTCACGCAGCGAGGCCTGGGCCTGGGCCACGGTCTGCTCGGCGGCGGCGATGCGCGAGCTGTATTCGTCGCGCAGGGCCGTCAGTTTGCCGGCCTGGTTGGCATTGAGATCACGGGCGTTGACGCGCTGGCCGAGCTGAGCGCGGCTGAGGGCGAGATCGGCCTGCACGCGGGTACGCACCGCCAGCAGGGCCTTGAGCTTGGCGGAGGCCGCCTCGGTATCGAGCTCCATCAGCACCTGGCCCTGGCGCACGCTGTCGCCGTCCCTGACGAGGATGCGGCTGATCACGCCGCCGAGGGGGGCCTTCACCTCCTTGGTGACGCCCAGGGGTTCGAGCTTGCCGGTGGCCTGCACCACCTCATCGATGCGGGCGAAGCACGACCACACCAGACCGAACCCGGCCACGCCGACCATGCTCCAGGTGATGCGGCGCGACCAGCTGGTGCTGGGGCGCAACACGCTCCAGTGCTGGCGCGCCCGATCGGCGGTGAGGCGCTGCACGACCTGGCGGCCGGTGCGCTGCACCGAGGGAATGCCGCGATGTTCGATCCAGTAGAGACCAGGCG
>RFPK01000022.1 GCA_009926195.1 Synechococcaceae bacterium WB4_1_0192
CAAGGGCTGGCTGGCGGACGACCTGCAGCGTGCCCTGGCTGCGGCCGTGGTGCCCGACTGCTCCTTTGAGGGTTGCAGCAGCTGTGGCGTGTGCGGCCCGGAACTGGGCCACAACGTGGTGATTCCGCCTCCACCGATTCCCGTGCCGCTGCCGCAGCGGGCGCCCGCCAGCGCGCGGGTGCAGCGGCTGCGTTTCGGCTTCAGCAAGCGCGGTTCGCTGGCCCTGCTCAGCCACCTGGATCTGGTGCGGTTGATCGAGCGGGCCCTGCGCCGCAGCGGTGTGCCGGTGAGCTTCACCGGCGGCTTCCATCCCCTGCCGCGTGCGCAGTTCGCCCTGGCGCTGCCGCTGGGGGCTGAGGCCGAGGGTGAATGGCTGGATCTCGAGCTGGCGGAGTGGCAGGACCCCGGCTGGGTGCACGAGCGGCTGCAGGCCCAGTTGCCTCCAGGTTTCGCCCTGACGGCGGTGCGTGAGGTGCCGGTCTCGGGACCGAGCCTGTCGCAGGAGCTGGTGGAAGCCCGCTGGCGCTTGGAGCTGATGCCGGTCCAGGGTCCGGACGGCGATGGCATCTCCCTGCCGAGCCCGGAGGCCTGGCAGGCGGCCACGGCGGCGTTACGGGCCAGCGCTAGTTGGATCTGGCATGACACCGACAAAAAGGGCCGGCCGCGCAGCAGGGAGTGTCGTCCCGATCTGCTTGATCTGACCCTGCGGATGGCGGGTCCCGATCTGGCGGAGATTGCCTACAGCGCCGCGATTGATCCTGCCGGTCGCAGTCTGCGGCCGGAACAGCTGCAGCACTGGTTTGAACAGCACTTGGGGCAGCCGCTGGCCTTGATTCGGCTCTGTCGTGAGTCCTTGCGCCTGGGCACAGTCGAGGCCGCTGCAACTGGCCCGTGCTAACGTGCAAGCACGACGGCAGATCCCTGGTCGCATCACTGCGTTCCAAGTCGATCGCTTCCGACGATCATTTTCGCTGATCCAGGAAGCTTGCGCGCCGGCTTTCTCGACACTCCGTTCCTGAAGGCCTCGGGCGTGGCACCGTTCAGACGGGTTCCGATCCGTTCAGGAATTCGCAATTCATGGCCGGACGGGCCCAGAGGGCCGCGGCACACGCCGGCTTCCCCGTTGCAGCCGGATGCGTGCAGCTCCGGTGTTGAACAGCCCGTTGCAGCGCACCTCTCCATCCCGAGGAGCTTCCGCTCACCCACCTCGTTGACTGTCGGTCCGGGCTCTGTGCCCTCAATCATTGATCCAATTCTGATCCAATCGGCCTGATCCCATGGGCTTGGCCCAACCGCCATGGTCCATCGGCCCGTATCTGTCTCCCGCGTCTCGTCACTGAGGCCGCTCGCGTTCTGAAGGCCCGTCTCTGAGCCTGTCCTGCTTGTCCCGGCGTTCCGCCTGCACCCCGCCCCGTCGATGGCCCTCCTCCGGCCCCCGGGGTTCCCTGGCTGGATCCCTGCGTATGTCCCCCCAACCATCCCCGGCCTGCCCTGTGCGGGTCACACCCTGACCTTCCATGTCCCAGCAGATCGTCATCGCCGAGCAGCTGCGCATCGCCGCGGTTCTCACCGACGACCGTGTGGATGAACTGGTGGTGGCCCAAGGCCGCTATCAGATCGGTGACGTCTACCTCGGCACCGTCGAGAACGTCCTGCCTGGTATTGATGCCGCCTTCGTCAATATTGGTGAGGGCGAGAAGAACGGCTTCATTCATGTCACCGACCTGGGACCGCTGCGCCTGAAGAAAGGCACGGTTGGCATCACCGAACTGCTCGAGCCGCGCCAGAAGGTGCTGGTGCAGGTGATGAAGGAGCCCACCGGCACCAAGGGCCCCCGCCTCACCGGCAACCTGACGCTGCCGGGCCGCTTCCTGGTGCTGCAGCCCCATGGACAGGGTGTGAACATCTCCCGCCGCATCAACGGCGAGAGCGAACGCAACCGTCTGCGCGCCCTCGGGGTGCTGATCAAGCCCCCCGGCGCTGGCCTGCTGATCCGCACCGAGGCCGAGGGTGTGAGCGAGGAGTTGCTGATCGATGACCTCGAGGCGCTGCTGCGCCAGTGGGAGGCGATCCAGACAGCCGCCGAGAGCGCCGCGCCGCCGGTGTTGCTCAATCGCGACGAGGATTTCATCCATCGCATCCTGCGCGATCACTTCAATCCCGAGGTGGCCCGCATCGTGGTCGACGGCGCCGAAGGCGTCGGCCGCGTCAACGCCTTCCTCGGTCCTGATCAGTCCGCTGTGGTCGTGGAGCACCACACCGAGTCCACCGAGATCCTTGAGCACTTCAAGGTCAATGCGGCCATCCGTGATGCCCTCAAGCCGCGGGTGGATCTGCCCTCCGGCGGTTACGTCATCATCGAGCCCACCGAGGCGCTCACGGTGATCGACGTGAACTCCGGCTCGTTCACCCGCTCCGCCAACGCCCGTGAGACCGTCCTCTGGACGAACTACGAGGCCGCCACGGAGATCGCCCGCCAGCTCAAGCTGCGCAACATCGGTGGCGTCGTGATCGTCGACTTCATTGACATGGAGTCGCGTCGTGATCAGCTGCAGGTGCTGGAGCACTTCACTGCGGAGGTGCGCCACGACAGCGCCCGCCCCCAGATCGCCCAGATCACCGAGCTGGGCCTGGTGGAGCTCACCCGCAAGCGGCAGGGTCAGAACATCTACGAGCTGTTCGGTCGGGCCTGTCCCAGCTGCGGTGGCCTCGGCCACGTGGCTGTGCTCCCCGGCAAGGACAGCCTGCAGCCCTTGGCCAGCGCCGCCGGCCTGGTGCGCTCCGCCGCCTCGGCCCGCGCCGAGGTGCTCAGCCCCGCCGCTGCCGAGAGTGGCGGCGGTCGCCGCCGCCGCGGTGGTCGCGGTGGCCGTGGCGGTGCGGCTGGTTCCGAGCTGGATGCCGTGCCCGTGGTCGACGAGCTGTTCAGCGCTGCGCCCGGTCAGAGCGATGAGGCCGCCACGGCTCCCGCTGAGGCCGTCTCGCGCCGTGCTGAGCCCGAACTGGTGGCGGTGCCGATGCAGCCGCAGCAGGAGCTTGTGTACGGCTGGCTGGGACTCAATCCCGCCCTGCTGCTGGCGGAGCCTCCCGCCACCGATCACGTCATGGTCCGTGTGGTGCGCCCTGGCGACGACGCGGAGGCCGTTCTGGCGGAAGCCCGTCAACAGCTGGCCGCTGCCGGGCCGCGCCGCCGCCGCCGTGGTCGTGGTGGCGCTGGTGCGGCCGGCGCTCCTGAGCAGTCGCCTCAGCCCACCGCTGCCGTCATCGACGCGCCGCCGGAGTTCCAGCCTCAGGAGACCCTGCCGCGCACTGTGGCGATCACACCGCTGCCTGAGTCCTCCTTCCAGCCGGTTCCGGTCTTGGCCGACGCCACCATCGAGGTGATGGCGGCCGGCGTTCCGCCGCGTCCTGGCCGCAACCGCAGCCGCAGCACCGGCGCTTCCACGGTCTCGGTGACAGTCCAGGAGCCCCTGATCACGTCTTCCGCTGTCGCGATCGTGGACCCCTTGCCCGTGGTTGCACCGCCCTCCGATCCGGAGCCAGCCAGCGGTGATGACAGCGCTGAGGACGATTCCGCACCCCGCCGCCGTCGTCGCCGCTCCTCGGCCAGCTCCGATTGATCCCAGCCGCTGCGACCGGCGGCATCGTGGCCGGGGTCGACGAAGTCGGCCGCGGTTGCTGGTTTGGCCCCGTCTTCGCCGGGGCCGTCATCCTGCCCCCTGAAGCCGAGACGGCCCTTGCGGCCGCCGGTCTCACCGATAGCAAGGCCCTCACACCCCGCCGTCGTGCGCGACTGGTGCCCTTGATCCAGGCCGCCACGCCCACCTGGGCCCTCGGTCAGGCCTCGGCCCGCGAGATCGATCGTCACGGCATTCGCACCGCCACGGAGTTGGCGATGCTGCGGGCCCTGCAGCGTCTGCCCCTGCGCGGCGCCACCACCCCGGAGCTGGTGCTGGTGGATGGCGTGCTGCCGCTGCGTTGCTGGCCGGGCCCCCAACAGACGATCGTGCGTGGCGACAGCCATTGCCTGGCGATCGCCGCCGCCAGTGTGCTCGCCAAGGAGGCCAGGGATGCCCTGATCCAGCGCCTGGCCGTCGCCTATCCCGGTTATGGCCTGGAGCGTCACGCCGGTTACGGCACCGCTGTGCATCGCCAGGCCCTGCTGAACCGTGGCCCGACCCCCTTGCATCGCCGCTCCTTTCTGCGGCGCGTCCTACCGGCCTGAAGGCCCGGGAGCTCGCTCAGCCATGCACCCCTCAGCAACAGCCGCTGCCTGTCCGGCACCAGCTCTCGAAGTCGTGCACCAGCTGCTGGCCGACCCGGGTCTTGATGCCCAGCAGGATCCCCGCCAGCAGAGACCGTCCCGTGGCCTCCAGCACATTGGCGGGGATCAGGCGCAGCAGGCTCGGTTGGCTGACGCTCACCGCCAGCGCCGCTTCCCCCACCAGTCCCTTGTCCTCGGCCTGTAGCCATGAGTTGAGGGTCAGCCGAAAGTCGTCCACCAGGCCGAGGCCCTCCAGCTCGCAGTCCACCGCCTCCAGCTCGATCCGGCCGGGGCTGCGGCGAGCCTCCAGCTCCACCACGGGCTGGATCTGCAGCTGGAACACCTGCAGGCGTGTCACCGTGTACCGGTAGCGCCCGGGTTGCAGCTCCGTGAGCTGGCGTTGATCGAGCAGGGCGCCGATCACCCGCTGCTCATCGTTGAGGTAGGCCCGCAGTTGATCCTGATGCTGCCCCACGGGCAGCTGCAACGCTTGGCTGGCACTGAAGGCCAGAGGCATCGGAACGCGGCCGAGGGGGCATGATCCTATCCAGCACGGCCAGACTGTTCCCATGCGCATCGCCTTCCTCGGCCCGGCGGGCACCTACGGCGAACAGGCGGCCCTGCGGCTCGCCGCCCTCGAAGGCATCATGGAGCCGGACCTTCAGCCTCAGGTGGGCATCCGCGCCGTGGTTCAGGCCCTCGCCTCCGGGCTGTGCGATGCCGCGGTCGTGCCTGTCGAAAATTCCGTTGAAGGCGGGGTCACGGCCTGTCTCGATGCCCTCTGGGAGCATCCGGATCTCAGAGTGGCCAGGGCCCTGGTGCTGCCGATCCGCCACGCTCTGCTTGGCAGTGGCCCGATCAGTGGCATCAGCGAGGTGCTCTCCCATCCCCAGGCCCTGGCCCAGAGCAGTGGCTGGCTGGCGGAGCATCTGCCCACGGCCCTGCAGTTGCCCACCAGCTCCACCGCCGAGGCGGCCCGCATGGTGGCCGGCAGCCGTTTCCGTGCAGCCGTGGCCTCGCTGCAGGCCGCCCAGGAGCACGGCCTGCAGGTGCTTGCCTATCCGGTGAACGACGTGGCCGGCAACTGCACCCGCTTCCTGTTGCTCCGTCGCGGCGAACGCAGCACGGAGGGGCCCCTCGCCAGTCTGGCCTTCTCCCTGCATGCCAACCGCCCGGGAGCGTTGCTGCAGGCGCTGGCCTGCTTCGCTCAGCGCGATCTCAACATGAGCAGGATTGAATCCCGGCCCTCGAAACGGGAGATGGGGGAGTACATCTTCTTCGTCGATCTGGAGCTGCCGGCTGGTTACGAGCCGCTGCGGCAGGCTCTGGAGGAACTGCGCCCCCTCTGTGAACACCTGGCGGTGTTCGGCGCTTATCCGCTCACGCAGATCGAGGAGAGCGCCTTCGAGCCCCAGGCCGGCTGAGGCCAGGAGGCCCACTCAGAGCGTTTTGCGGGCGCGGAACACACCGAACTGCATCATGCCTCTGGCGAATCCCCAGTGCATCAGCAGCAGGGTGGGCGTTTCGCGCAGCCCCAGCAGCAGGGCTCGCGGTCCGAGGGTCAGGACCGCCACGGGGCGCCGGATCCCTTCCAGAATCGAATCGATCCAGGAGGGCAGGGTTTCACGGCTCCAGTCCGCCGTGTCCACCAGCAGCTGCTGACTGGCCCCAGCGTGACGACTCTGTTCGAGGTTGCGGCGGAAACCGGCAATGCTGGCGAACTCAGGATGGGCCCACTGCACCAGAAGCTGGTGCATCACGCGGCGCTCCAGCCAGCTGAGCGGTTTGACGGCAGGGTCCCGGCGGTTCCAGTCGGCCACGGCCAGCACGCCACCGGGGCGCAGAACGCGCAGCAGCTCATCGGCGAAACGCTGCTTGTCAGGCATGTGCGGTCCGGCCTCCACGGTCCAGACGGCATCGAAGTTGGCATCGGGCAGGTCCAGGGCGAGGGCATCCATCACCGCGAAGTCACAGCTCAGGCCTGACGGCGTCAGCGCCTTGGCCCGGGCGATCTGGCCGGGGCTGATGCTGATTCCCAGCACGTCGAAGCCGTAGTCACGGGCCAGGATCCGGGCGCTGCCGCCGATGCCGCAACCCACATCCAGCACGCGGCTGCCGCGGGGCAGCTGATCCAGTCCGCTCCAGCGCACCAACTCATGCACGAAGTCCGCCTTGGCCTGCCGGAAATCCCGGTGCCGCGGGGGACTGCCGTAGTGCCCGAGGTGGACATGTTCGCCCCAGAGCCGCTCCAGCAGCTGGTCGTCAGTCCAGCGGTCGTAGGCATCGGCGACGCTGGCGGTGCTGTGGAAGGCACGGTCACGCCGTAGCCACAGCAGCAGCCCGATCAGCAGCAGACCTGCAAGAACGGCGCCGGCCACAAGAAGAATGCCAGCCAGCGGCGGCAGTGTGCTCAGGATTGCGGGCAACGGCTCAGCGCTCCTGCTCGTCCAGATCAGATTCAGCCGGATCGTCCAGGTCCTTGAAGGTGTCCTGTAGAACGGTCCGGGCCGCCAGTTGGCGGCGTGTCTCATCCAGCAGTTCGAATTCCAGCTTCAGCCGCTCATGGGTGTCGGTGATCTCCAGCAGAGCCTGCTGCTGATCGGCCACAGGGCCGCCGAGGTGTGAGCCGATCCAGAAGGAGAGCTCGCGGGGCAGATCCGGCAGGTCGGCAGGCAGGCTTGTGGGTTTCCCCATCAGCTTGCCGGTCAGTTCGACCACGTCGTGAAGGGCGGTGGTCACGGCGCTCGAGAGGTTGCTCAGTTCGTCGTGGTTGCTGGGCTGGTCGTCCTCGATCCAGCTCACCAGACCCACCTTGAAGGGGGCTTCCCTCACCACCTCAAGCAGACGGAACCGCTGCTGCCCGAGGGTGACGATGTAACTGCGGTCGTCTGGCTGGGTCTGGCACTGCAGGATTTCCGCGCAGCACCCCACCTCCGCCATCTTCCCCTCCTGGGGATCCCAGCGCACCACGCCGAAGCGGCGGTCAGATTCGAGCACCGTGCGCAGCATCATCCGGTAGCGCGGCTCGAAGATGTGCAGGGGCAGCACCTCCTGCGGGAACAGCACCACATCCGGCAGTGGGAACAGCGGCAGCTCGCGCACGGCCAGTTGGGTCACGTTCGGGGAGAGGCGGCGGCGATGGGGGCCCCACACCGTTGATGGTGCGCAGGCAGGTTGTGATCCTAGGCAGCTCCTGGGGCCGACGCGGATAGGGCCCGGCCCGCTCAGAAGGCTGCTGGGCTCAGCCAGAGCCAAGGCAGAACCTGGCCACAGCCAATAGAAAAGCCCACCTTGCAGTGGGCTTACTGCGGTGGGCTTATTGCGGTGGGTTGATTGCCGTGGGCTCGGCGATGCCTCTGATCGCGCTGTCAGATCGAGAGCTCCGCGGCGCTTGGTCGCTGATTCAGAGCTTGACTTCGATATCCACGCCACTGGGCAGATCGAGCTTCATCAGAGCGTCGATGGTCTTGGCCGAAGGGCTGTAGATGTCGATGATGCGACGGTGGGTGCGCGTCTCGAAGTGCTCACGGGAGTCCTTGTCCACGTGGGGCGAGCGCAGAACGCAATACACCTTGCGCTTGGTGGGAAGGGGGATCGGGCCGATGGCGGTGGCAGCGGTGTGATCGGCCGTCTCGATGATTTTTTCGCAGGACAGATCCAGCATGCGGCGGTCAAACGCCTTGAGGCGGATGCGGATCTTCTGCTGAGCGATGGCTGTGGACATGGGGGAAGAAGACGGAGGGCCGGATCCGGAATGGAAAGGCCGGGACGAGAACCCGTGGCGACGAGTCGAGGACTCGGGACAGGGCAATCAAGGCTCTTGGTGAGAGCTGGATTGTCAAGGTGCGAAAGGGTCCGGACCGAAGCCCGGACCCACTGACCTTAGATCACGGCCGAAGCCGGATCACGATCACTCGAGGATCTTGGAGACCACGCCGGCACCGATGGTGCGGCCGCCTTCGCGGATGGCGAAGCGCATGCCCTGCTCGATGGCCACCGGGCAGATCAGCTCGCCGGTCATCTTGATGCGGTCGCCGGGCATCACCATCTCCACGTTGGAGCCGTCGTCGGCGGTGAAGGCGGTGATCTGACCGGTCACGTCGGTCGTACGGATGTAGAACTGCGGGCGGTAGCCAGCGAAGAAGGGGGTGTGGCGGCCGCCTTCTTCCTTCTTCAGCACGTACACCTCACCCTCGAACTTGGTGTGGGGGGTGATGGAGCCGGGCTTGACGAGCACCATGCCGCGCTCGATGTCTTCCTTCTGAACGCCGCGAAGCAGCAGACCCACGTTGTCGCCGGCCATGCCCTCGTCGAGCAGCTTGCGGAACATTTCCACACCGGTGACGGTGGTGGAACGGGTGTCCTTGATGCCGACGATTTCGACGGTTTCGCCAACCTTCACCTTTCCGCGCTCGATACGGCCGGTGGCCACGGTGCCGCGGCCGGTGATGGAGAACACGTCTTCCACGGCCATCAGGAAGGGCTTGTCCACCTCACGCTCGGGCTCGGGGATGCCGGTGTCGACGGCTTCCATCAGCTCGTTGATGCGGCCTTCCCACTCAGCGTCGCCTTCCAGGGCCTTCAGGCCGGAGACCTTGACCACGGGGATGTCGTCACCGGGGAAGTCGTAGCTGCTCAGCAGTTCACGCACTTCCAGTTCGACCAGCTCGAGGATTTCCTCGTCGTCGACCATGTCGCACTTGTTCAGCGCGACGACCAGAGCGGGCACGCCCACCTGCTTGGCCAGCAGGATGTGCTCCTTGGTCTGGGCCATCGGGCCGTCGGTGGCGGCCACCACCAGGATCGCGCCGTCCATCTGGGCGGCACCGGTGATCATGTTCTTCACGTAGTCCGCGTGGCCGGGGCAGTCCACGTGGGCGTAGTGACGACCGTCGGTTTCGTACTCGACGTGAGCGGTGTTGATGGTGATGCCGCGCTCACGCTCCTCAGGAGCACCGTCGATCTGGTCGTAGGCCTGAGCCTTGGCCTGACCCTTCTTGGCCAGCACGTTGGTGATGGCGGCGGTGAGGGTGGTCTTGCCGTGGTCAACGTGGCCGATGGTGCCGATGTTGACGTGGGGCTTATTCCTTTCGAACTTCTCGCGAGCCATGATGAAAAAGAATCGAGGGGTAAACGGGTATTAGGAAAGATCAGGAATTACCCTGATTCTTAGAAATGATGGCTTCGGCCACATTGCGAGGAACTTCCTCGTAATGGCTGAATTCCATCGAGAAGATACCCCGACCCTGAGTCATGGATCGGAGCTGGGTGGCGTAGCCGAACATTTCGGCCAGCGGCACCTTGGACTGGACCTTGGACTGACCGCTGTCAACGGACTGGCCTTCGACCTGTCCACGGCGGGAGGAGAGGTCGCCGATGATGGAGCCGAGGAAATCCTCGGGCACCTCCACCTCAACCTTCATCATCGGCTCAAGCAGTACAGGATTGCACTTCTTGACGCCGTCCTTGAAGGCCATGGAGCCGGCGATCTTGAACGCCATTTCTGACGAGTCCACATCATGGTAGGACCCGTCCACCATGGTGACCTTGACATCGATCATCGGGAAACCGGCAATCACGCCGGACTGGCAGGTTTCCTTCATGCCGGCTTCCGCCGGGCCGATGTACTCCTTGGGCACCACGCCGCCAACAATCTTGTTGACGAACTCGAAGCCCGAGCCCGGCTCGCCGGGCTCCATCTCGATCACCACGTGGCCGTACTGGCCCTTGCCACCGGTCTGGCGGGCGAATTTGCCCTCACCCTTGGCGCTACCGCGAATGGTTTCGCGGTAGGACACCTGGGGTGCGCCGATGTTGGCTTCCACCTTGAACTCGCGCAGCATGCGGTCCACCAGGATTTCCAGGTGGAGTTCGCCCATGCCGGCGATCACGGTCTGGTTGGTTTCCGGATCCGTGCGAACCCGGAACGTGGGGTCTTCGTCGGACAGGGACTGCAGCGCCTTGGAGAGCTTCTCCATGTCGCCTTTGGTCTTGGGCTCCACAGCCACCGAGATCACCGGCTCGGGGATGTACAGCGATTCCAGAATGATCGGATCGGAATCAACGCAGAGGGTATCGCCGGTTGTCGTGTCCTTCAGGCCGAGTACGGCACCCAGGTCGCCTGCGCGCAGTTCGTCCACCTCTTCCCGGTCGTCGGCCTTGAGAACGATCAGGCGCGAGATGCGCTCCTTCTTGTCCTTGGTGGAGTTCATCACGTAGCTGCCCTTCTGCAGCACGCCGGAGTAGATCCGCACGAACGTCAGCTTGCCGAACGGATCGGCCATCACCTTGAAGGCCAGAGCGCTGAAGGGGGCGCTGTCTTCGGCGGGACGCACGGCTTCGGTGCCATCAGGCAGCACACCCTGAATCGGGGGCACATCCACCGGAGCGGGCAGGTAGTCGACCACGGCGTCGAGCAGCAGCTGCACACCTTTGTTCTTGAAGGCCGAACCGCACAGCATCGGCACCAGGCCGTGCTTGAGAACGCCTTCGCGGATGCCGTTGCGCAGCTGCTCCTCGCTGAGCTCACCGGTTTCCAGGAACTGCTCGATCAGCTCCTCGTCGGTTTCGGCGATGGCCTCCATCAGCGTGTTGCGCCATTCGGCCGCTTCATCGGCCATCGAGGCGGGGATATCGGTCTCCTCGATGTCCTTGCCGAGTTCATCCTTGTAGATGAAGGCACGGTTCTTGACCAGATCGACGATGCCGCTCAGTTCACCCTCAGCGCCGATCGGCAGCTGGATCGGCACGGCCTTGGCCTTGAGGCGATCCTTGATCTGACCGTGCACCTTGAGGAAGTCGGCGCCGGTGCGGTCCATCTTGTTGACGAACACCATGCGCGGCACGCTGTAGCGATCCGCCTGGCGCCACACCGTCTCGGACTGGGGCTGCACGCCGCCGACGGCGCAGAACACGGCGATCACGCCGTCCAGCACCCGCATCGAACGCTCCACCTCGATGGTGAAGTCGACGTGCCCGGGGGTGTCGATGATGTTGATGCGGTGATCGCGCCAGCTGGTGGAAATGGCAGCCGCGGTGATCGTGATGCCGCGCTCGCGCTCCTGCGCCATCCAGTCGGTCACGGCGGCGCCGTCATGCACCTCACCGATCTTGTGCACCACGCCCGAATAGAACAGGATCCGTTCGGTGGTGGTGGTTTTGCCGGCATCGATGTGCGCGGCGATACCGATATTTCTGACGCGTTCCAGGGGATAGGCGCGAGCCACGGGGGTCTCCGGGGGGTGAGATCGACAAAAAAGTGGGCGTCACTCTACAAGTCGGGCTCGGCCGACCTTTGCAGGGCAGGGCCGCCCGCGGCCCTGCGCAGGTGTCGCCTCAGTAGCGGTAGTGGGCGAAAGCCTTGTTGGCTTCGGCCATCTTGTGGGTTTCCTCCCGCTTGCGGACGGCGCTGCCGGCCTCGTTGGCGGCATCCATCAGCTCACCAGCCAGCTTGTGGGCCATGCTGCGGCCGTTGCGAGCGCGTGAGAAGTTCACCAGCCAGCGCAGGGCCATGGCCGTGCCGCGCTCCTGGCGCACTTCCATCGGCACCTGATAGGTGGCGCCACCGACGCGACGGGCGCGCACTTCCACCAGTGGGGTGGCGTTCTTGACGGCGGTTTCGAACAGCTCCAGGGGATCGGAACCGGTGCGCTCGTTGATCAGCGAGAACGCGTCCGACAGGATCCGCTGGGCGGTGGACTTCTTGCCGTGCTTCATCAGCCGGGCCACGATCATGGTGGCCAGGCGGCTGTTGAACTGCGGATCCGGCAGGATCGGGCGCTTCTCAGCGGCGTTGCGACGGGACATAGACCTGGAGAGTTGGTGTCAGGAGAGGGGCAGACGGGCGGGAATCAATCCTTGGGCGTCTTGGCGCCGTACTTGGAGCGAGACTGGCGCCGATCCTTCACGCCGGCGGTGTCGAGCGTGCCGCGGATGATGTGGTAGCGCACACCAGGCAGATCCTTGACACGGCCGCCGCGGATCATCACGACGGAGTGCTCCTGCAGGTTGTGGCCGATGCCGGGGATGTAAGCGGTGACTTCGAAACCGGAGGTCAGGCGCACACGGGCCACCTTGCGCAGCGCCGAGTTCGGCTTCTTCGGAGTGGACGTGTACACGCGGGTGCAGACCCCGCGGCGCTCGGGGCAGGCGCGCAGGGCGGGCGACTTGGTCTTGCGGGTGAGACGCTGCCGCTCGCTGCGGATCAGCTGCTGAATCGTGGGCATCGAGGGCCGGTGGTTTCTGGGGTCTGGGCGGGAGCTTTCGCCGAGCGCCGGTGCTGGTCGGAAGCCCGACCGTTACGACAATCCGCCACATTACTTTGTCGTCGGCCCCTGCTTCGCTGATGGTTCGCTGACGGGGCCGAATGCTGCGCCACAGGCGCAGACCCGCAGCTCCCGCCCGGCGCGCACCAGGAAGCCGCCGCCGCTGAGGTCGCCGCGATAGTCGAGCAGCAGGCCGCTCAGGCGCTCGCTCTGGTCGCCAGGCGCGAACAGGGTGATGCCATCGGCCCGTGCCACCGGCACCCCCGCCAGATGGCCCGGGCGGATCCGGATCACCCAGCGCTCGCAGCTGCCGTCCACCAGATCGAGGTGCATCATCCCGGGGGTGCCGGCCACGGATGCCTGGCGCCCCAGTTCGGCGGCAGCAGCGGCGGTGAGACGCAGGCTGTGGCCCTTGGGCATGGGAAACGCGGTGGCGGATCGGCGTCAGTGTGTCAGGGACCGGCCACCAGGTCAGCCCGCTCCGCCAGCTGACCCTGCAGCGCAGCTCGGGGCACCAGGCCCAGACCGTTGTGGATGGCGGCCACCACGCCACGACCCTTGACCCGGTGCTCCTCACCCAGCACCAGGCCGGTAGAGCTGCCGCCGTCGAGGTTGAGCGCATCGCGCAGCCCCTGCCGCTGCAGCAGGCGTGCCGTTTCCAGAAGGGTGGGGCCGGGGCCGTTCACTCCCTGGAGGGTGAGCAGCCACAGCTGGCGCCCATCGCTGGCGATCACGGTGCGCGGGGCCCCCTGGCTGAGGAAGCCGCTGCCGAAGCCTTCGGCCGCGCCGTTGAGGACCAGCTGGCCGTCCTGCAGCAGCAGCGGTCCGCCGCCCATCACAAACGGGTTGAGGCCCAGCGGATGGCTGGGGCGGCTGCGGATCATCAGTCCGTCGCCCGGCTGCCAGGGCGGGTTCACGCCGCCGCGGGCCACCAGCAGCTCGTCGCCGGGCCGCAGCGGCACCCCGGCCGTCAGTTCGTCCGTGCTGAACCGCTGGATCACGCGCCCCTGCCGCACCAGCACAGCCGTCTCCTGGCCGCTGATCGGGCTGTAGCTGCGCCCCCAGGCGGTGGTGTAGCGGGCGAGACCGCGCTGGACGTAACCGCTGTTCAGTCCGGTCAGGGGCCAGCGTCCACCCTGGCTGTCCTCGACGCTCTCCTCTAGGCTGAGCCGCCCGAAACTGGGGAGCGCCCCGGCCTGCCAGCCGATGGCGCCGCGGTTGAGGATCGGGCCCGACAGCCAGACGCCCCCGTCGCGCAGGGCTCCGAGCGGCAGGCGGTTGACCCGGTTGAAGAACCCGCCGTTGATCGCGATCAGCGCCTGCTCGCCGCGGGCCAGTTGGCTGAGGCTGCTCAGGCCCTGCATGCCATCGGCCCGGTTCAGGGGTCGCATCTCCACAGGCACCGTGACGGGGTCGAGCCGCACGCTGTTCACCAGGACGGCCTGACCACCGCTGCTGTCCACCCGTCGCTCGATGCTGACTCCCTGGCCGATCAGGTTGGCCAGGCGCTGGTCGGATTCCGGTGGCTGGATGGCTGGCCTGCCGCTGCTTGGGCCGGAGCCGCCGTCTGCCGTCGGGCCATCGGTCGCCACTGGCGGTAGATCGAGCACCAGGCGCCAGGGGCCGGCCAGGCTCAGGCTCTGACCCTCGGCTTGCAGGGTCAGCCAGTCGCCCCGCTGCTGGGGCCCCAGCCCCAGCTGCGCCAGCTGCCGCTGCTGGGCTGCGCTGGCCCGCACCGCCAGCCCGATCTGTCCAGCCCCGCTCCGCAGGGCACCGGGGCCGGCCAGGTCGAACACGACCCGCCGTCCCCCCGTCGCCAGATCCCGGGAGCGGATCGCCAGCAGCGGCCTGCTCGGGAGATTCAGTTCCAGCTCCGCTCCCCGGACCGCGACCGTCAGACCGAGGGGCTGGAGCAGGCGCGCGACAGGCACGGCGACCTCGTCGTCCAGGCTCCGCTGCTGGTTCCTGGGCACCGCCAGTCGCTGCCCGAACCACTCCAGGCTCAGAGCGCCATCGGCACGTTGCCGGTGGCTGACCCCCAGCTGTCCTTCGAGCAGATCGAGGGGGAGCCACAGCTCACCCCCCTCCAGGCGCCACTGGGCCTGTTGGCGCAGGCCGTTCACGCTGACGCCATCGCCGCGTCCGTCCCGTGGGAGCGTCCAGCCGAAGCCCGTCGAGCCGAAGCGCGAGGTTGCGTCGCCTGCCTCTGCCACTGACGCGGCTGCCGGCGGGGGT
>RFPK01000211.1 GCA_009926195.1 Synechococcaceae bacterium WB4_1_0192
CATCACGCTGCCCGGCCGGCCGGATGTGAACGCTGAGGGCCTGGTGACGCTGCAGGGCTTCCGCGGCGAGGTCGACGGCACCTGGAACGTGAAGCAGGTGACGCACGACCTGAGCGGCTCGGGCTACGTCACCACGGTGGAGTGCGGCACCCAGGGCGAGGAGAACAACGACTGGACGACCGGGCGGACCACAGCCGGCGGCACGAAGGGCGTGATCGCCCGCACCGGATCGAGCGGCGACAGCACCGGGCCGCACCTCGACGCCCGCTGGGCCGACCGACGACGGATCACCGCCGCTGACGCTGATCGCTACCTGCGCATCAAAGGACGACCCCCCAGTTCCTACGGGGTCACCAGCGGTTACGGGCCCCGCAATCTCTTCGGCCGCAGCTACCACTACGGCATTGACTTCGGGACTCCGAGCGGCTCATCTATCACCCTGATCAATGGCGCCACCTACACCCGCAACCTGGGTTACACCGGCGCCGGCGGTTACGCCGTCGAGATCAGCACCCCCGAAGGCCCCATGAGATTGCTCCACCTTCAGGCCGGCTCTGCCCGCTGATGGATGCGTCGGTAGACTCGACAGGACAGGATGATCCGTATGCCTGAACACGAGGTCTCCCACGGAGACATCCTGCACAAGCTCGGCGTCATGGAGGGCAAGCTCGACGCCATGCACCAGTCGCTGGCGCAGAAGCACACCGACATCGCCGACGCCTTCCGCAGGCTGGGCGAGGTCGAGAAGCGTGTCGCCCAGGGCGTCATTCTTGCCATCGCCCTCAGCCTGGTGATGCCGTTGGCGATGACGGCGATCAATCCGCGCCTACACTTCGGCCCAGAACCGCCGACCGAGGCGCGCCCGCGATGAGCCAGGAGCTGATCGGCGATCTGATCCCTTACTTCCAGCACTGGAAGGATCTGCCACATCAGCGAGCCGCCATCCAGCAGTTGTGGGAGGCGGTGCCAGCCAGCCTGAAGAAGACCGACAGCGCCTGGGTGCAGGCCTGGCGCGCAGCGGGCAAGCAAGAGGAGCCGCGCACCAAGACCAACCCGATCCAGGTCCGCTACTTCAGCCAGCGCGACAGCAGCACCGAGCACTCGCTTCGGATGTGCTTCAGCAGCTCCTGCGCCATGCTGCTCGAGGCGCTCAAGCCCGGCACCCTGGTGGGCCCGAATGGCGATGACGCCTACCTCGGCCGCGTGCTGCGCTACGGCGACACCACCGAGGCCACCAGCCAGGTCAAGGCGCTGCAGTCCTACGGCGTCGAGGCTCACCTGGTGCGCAACGCCACCTGGAAGACGATCGAGAACCAGATCGACCGCGGCATCCCGGTGCCGATCGGCATCCTGCACAAGGGCCCCGTGGGAGCGCCCACCGGCGGCGGCCACTGGATCTGCGCGATCGGCTACGACCAGGACTCGATCGTGGTGCACGATCCGTTCGGCGACCTCGACCTGACGAGCGGGCTCTACGTCAACAACTGGGGCGTGCGCCTGCGCTATTCCCGCAAGAACCTCGGCCCGCGATGGATGGTCGAGGGTGCGGCCACCGGCTGGGCCATAGTGGCCGAAGCCTGAGAAGGTTCACCCCATGCAACTCTCCGACCTGGTGCGCGTCTACCCAGGCCGCCTGTCGATTCACGACTGCCAGGCGCTGATCGACGGCTTCGAGCAGCGCGCTGCTGATCACGTCATCCATCAGGGCGAGGGCGCTGCGCCGCGGTTCACCGAGCTCAACCTGACGCAGTGCTGGGACGAGGGCCACGACCTGGCGTTCGGCGCGATCCTGCCGGTGTTCGAGGCCTACAGCCGCGACATTCAGATCAACACGGCGCAGTGGCCGGAGGAGCTTGCCTTCGAGGAGCTGCGCATGAAGCGCTACTGGCCCAATGGCGACGACGAGTTCCCGGAGCACGTCGACGTCGGCGATCACGCCAGCGCGCGCCGCTTCCTCGCTGCGCTGCTCTACCTCAACGACGTGGCCGATGGCGGCGACACCGAGTTCCCGCTGTGGGGCCAGCACATCCACCCGCAGGCTGGGTCAGTGCTGGTCTTCCCGCCGCTCTGGCCCTGGCTGCACGCCGGCCGGCCGCCAGTGTCCGCGACCAAGTACATCCTCAGCACTTACCTCCACTACACCTAACCTGGAAGGAGAACCCCATGATCGCCATGGACGCCACCCACGCCGCCTACGTCGCCATCGCTGTCGCCGCAGCCAGCGAGATCATCGCCATCAGCCCGCTCAAGGCCAACAGCATCATCCAGCTGGTGCTGCAGTTCCTGCGCCTGGCTTTCCCAAAGCGCTGACCATCGCGCCGCGGATTGATCGAGCGATCGAGGATTGGCACGCCACACAGCCGCCGGCTGGCGTGCCAGATCCTGTCGTCACTCATCATCCGATCGACCCCGAACTGCAGACGGGCGACAGCCGTCTGCTCGGTGGCGCGATGGAGATCAGCGCACCATGGCACAAAGGAGACAGCAATGGTTGACCGCGAGGCGATGGTTCGCCAGCTGCGCCTGCATGAAGGCGAGCGGCTGAGGCCCTATCGCTGCACCGCAGGCAAGCTGACGATCGGTGTGGGCCGCAACCTCGAGGATCGCGGCATCACGGCCCAGGAGTCGGCCTACCTTCTCGCCAACGACATCGCCGCCGAGGAGCGTGAGCTGTTGCGCGCGCTGCCCTGGGTGGCGAAGCTCGACGAGGTGCGCCAGCGCGTGCTGCTCGACATGAGCTTCAACATGGGCATCGTCGGGCTGCTCGCCTTCAAGCGGACCCTGGCCACGATCCAGGCCGGCGACTACCGCGCAGCCGCGTCGATGATGCTCGACTCGAAGTGGGCCGGGCAGGTCGGTCAGCGCGCCGAGCGGCTGAGCCGGATGATGGCGACCGGCAAGGATCCACGCGAGCTCTGGCCGCCGTCGTGACCTACCGCCAGGGCGACGTGAACACACCGCACCTGTTGCCGCCGTTTCCGTGTCCGTCGCACGCCGCGCCGATCGCGGTGGGCAGCACGACGGTGTTCGTGAACGGCCGCGGCGCTGGCCGGATCGGCGACGCGATCAGCGGCTGCACCAGCGTGGCGGCGGGCTCGCCGAACGTCTTCGCCGGCCCCTAAGCCAGCAACCGGCGGACGGTGGTGCGGCTGCAGCCGAGGCGATCGGCGATGGCCTGCTGTGTCCAGCCGGCAGCCCGCCAGCGGCGTGCGCGCTGCTCGCGGCTCTCGGTGGCCCAGAGCAGGATCACGATGGGCAGCAGCAGCAGGGCGACAGCCCAGGCGGCGATGCAGGTGATGGTCATGAATGGAACCGGCCAGTGCCGGGCGATGGGGTGGTGATCGGCGGCGCGCTCGGCCTGCCGATGGGCCCAAGGTACGGGCGCGGCTGGCGGCACGCCGCGCGATCGTCGCAATCCTTCACACGCCCAGGTCGTCGCTCAGCTGCGCCACCGCCCGCCGCGCCGCGTCGTCGATCAGGTGCGCATACCTCGTGGTGGTCTGCGCGCTCCGGTGCCCCAGCAGCTGGCCCACCGTCCCCAGCGTCTGCCCGCCGCTCAGCGCATAGCTGGCGAACGTGTGCCGCAGGTCGTGGATCCGCAGGTCCTCGACGCCGGCCTGGGCCAGCAGGGCCAGCCACATCCGCCGGTAGCCCACCAGGGGCCGGCTGCGGTCCTCGCCAGGGATCACCCAGGGGCTGCCGCCGCCGACCGCCGCCTGGGCCTCCAGCAGGTCGCGCAGCACCGCCACCGCCCGATCGCTCAGCTGCACCTCGCTGGCCCCGGTCTTGCCGCGCTCCGC
>RFPK01000212.1 GCA_009926195.1 Synechococcaceae bacterium WB4_1_0192
CCCGTCACACCAACACCCGCTCGATGCCGGCGGCGGGGGGCCGCCAGTGGCAGCATCGGCGCCAGCAACAAGCCATTTCGCAGCGTTTCGCCATGGTGGCCGCCGGCAATGTCGACCAGCAGGGTCCCGCCAACGGAGATCCGATCAGCGAGGAGGAGGCCCTGCGGAGGCTTCGTCTCACGGATGACCCCTCCGCTCAGTACTACGCGGCCTGGTGGCTGGGTCGTCATCGCAGCACCCATCCCGACACGGTTCCGCTGCTGATCCTGGCCCTGCGGCAGCGTTGCCCCCGTGATCCTGGGGCCGGTGTCGAGGCCAATGCCGTGGCCCGCAATGCTGCCCGTGCCCTCGGCCGGCTCGGCGCTCCCGCCAGGGCCGCCATCGATGATCTGCTCGCCACCCTGGAGGACGACGATCACGGTCTGCGCGAGGTCGCCGCACGGGCACTGGGCGATCTGCGGGCCGAGGCCGCCGTTGAGCCGCTGCGTCGGCGCCTGGCCAGTGGTCCTGCCGTGGCTGGCGCCCAGGAGCCTGGAACCCCCCGCCTCGTGGAACCCTGTGAAGCCTTGCTTGAGGCTCTCGGTGAGATCGGTGTGGCCAACGCCCACGTGTTGGCGGTGATTGAACCGTTTGTGCAGCATGAACGGCCGCTGATTCGCAGCGCTGCTTGTCGTGCCCTGTTGCAGCTCACGGCCGAGGAGCGCTGGGGGCAGCAGCTCGTGACCCTGTTGCAGCACCCTCAGCTGCAGGTACGGCGCGCTGCCCTGATGGACCTCGGTGCCGCTGGCTGGCGGCCCGCCCTCGACCCGATTGCTGCCACCCTGGCTGAAAACAGTCTCAAGCTGATCGCCCTGCGAGGCCTGGCCGAGAGCCCTACAGCCGCTGAGCCGGTGGCCTCCACCGAGGCGGTGCTCCAGGCCATGGATGCCTTGCTCTGACCACAGGCTGCCCATTGGATTCGTTTGTGATGACAGCTCCTTCTCCTGTTCCCCTGCCCTCCGTCCCCTCCAGTGCTTCCGCCGTGGCGGGGCTGATTGAGGCCGTGCAACGGGCGGACACCGCTCTGACATTGCTGCAGGCCACGCAGGCTCTGGCCGCAGCTGCTCATCCCCAGGCGGCCGCCTGTCTGGTGGACGTGCTTGGCTTCAACAATCCCGGTGCCGCCGTGGCTGCCGTGGATGGCCTGATCGCCATCGGTGAGCCTGCCGTGGCCACGATCCTCGCCAACATCGACGGCACCAACTACGGAGCTCGCGCCTGGGCCGTGCGCGCTCTCGCCGGCATCGGTGACGTCCGCGGTCTCGAGGTGCTGGAGGAAGCCCTGGCTCACGACATCGGCCCGAGCGTGCGCCGCGCCGCCGCTCGCGGCCTGGGGCAGCTGCGTCTTGAGGCGTTGGAGCGATCCCAGCGTGAGTGCGTGGTCGGTCGCTGCCTGCAGGCGCTGGTGCAGGGCTGTGGTGATGATGAATGGGTGGTGCGCTACGCCGTTGTGGTTGGTCTGGAGTTCCTGGCGCCGCAGCTGCAGGAGCAGCTGGAGCGGCAGCAGCTCCTGGCGGCCCTGCGAGGGCTTGAGGCGGATTCCGGGCAGGAGGCGTCGGTGGTGCAGCTGCGCGCCGCGTTGGCGTTGCGGCGCGTTGGCGCTGCTCCCGAGGGGCGTCCCCATGGCTGAGCCGCGCATTCTGTTCGTCTGCCTCGGCAACATCTGCCGCTCGCCGGCCGCTGAGGGCGTGTTCCTGCACCAACTGGCGCAGGCTGGCCTCGAGGAGCGCTGCGTGGTTGACAGCGCCGGCACGGGGGGCTGGCATGTCGGCAAGCCCGCCGATCGCCGCATGCGGGCGGCAGCCGAGCGGCGCGGCATTCATCTGCCCAGTCGTGCCCGTCAGCTCGATCTGGCGGACCTGAGCGGCTTCGATCGCATCCTCACCATGGATGACGACAACCTGCGGGCGGTGCGCTCCCTGGCGAGGGAGCTCGGCAACCGCAGCGATCTCGCCCGGATCGAACCGATGACCAGCCACTGCCGCCGGTTCACGGTCAGTGAAGTCCCGGATCCCTACTACGGCGGCGACCAGGGCTTCGAGCATGTGCTCGACCTGCTCGAGGATGCCTGCGCCGGTCTGCTCGAGTCGCTCCGTCTCAGGGCTTAGGAGCCGGCCAGGCCTCCTCCGGGACGCGCTCGCGGAACAGCTGCACCAGGCGGTCGATCACGGCCTCGATCGAGAGGCCGTCGCTGATCAGCTCTTCGGCATCCTCGGCCTGGGTGAGGGGGGCCACCTCCCGGCTGGCGTCGAGGTGGTCGCGCTCGGCGATCTGGGCCTCAAGCTCCGCCAGCGGCGGCACCGGGAAGCCCCTGTGCTCGAGGTCGAGGGCCCGCCGCCGCGCCCGTTCAGCCGTCGTGGCGGTGAGGAACACCTTCAGCTCGGCATCCGGGAACACCGCGGTGCCGATGTCGCGCCCTTCGGCCACCAGTCCACCCCGCTCGCCCATGGTCTGCTGCTGGCTGGTGAGCGCCTGCCGCACGCAGGCGTGGGCCGCCACTACCGAGACCTGCGCGGTCACCTCCGGTGAGCGGATCGCTGCGGTGACGTCGTGTCCGTTGATGGCCACCCGCTGACCACCGCTGGCTGCGGTGCTCAGCTGCAGGTCCAGGGTCGCCATCAGGCTCTCCACGGCGTCGGCATCGCCGGGGTCTACCCCGTGATGCTGCACCAGCCAGGTCACGGCGCGGTACATGGCGCCCGTGTCGAGATAGACCAGGCCAAGGCGTTCGGCGAAGGCACGGGTGACGGTGCTCTTGCCCGCTCCGGCGGGTCCGTCGATGGCAACGATCGGCAGGCGGCTCATCAGGAACTGGTGATCGATCAGACGACTCGGACCGCAGTGGGCGGCGGCGGCCAGCAGGGTGAGGCCGCGCAGATGGGTGCGCGGCCGCAGACTCTGGGGCTCGACGGTCTCCACATAGTCCACCACCAGGCCGGCCGCCTCCAGTTCCCGCCGCACTGCCGCGCAGCATTCCCCCAGGGACTCGCCCGGGCTGGTCGCGCGTTGCGCCGTCCTCAGGGCCATCGGCAGGGCCAGCGCCTGCTGCCGCTGCGATGGTGATAGGTAGCGATTGCGGGAACTCATCGCCAACCCATCGGGGTCCCGACGGGTGGGGCAGCCCACGACCTGCACCGGCAGTCCGAGATCACGGACCACCCGTCGCAGGATCACCAGCTGCTGCCAGTCCTTCTCCCCCAGCAGCAGTTGATCGGGGCGGATCAGCCCCAGCAGGCGCAGCACCACCGTGGCCACGCCGTTGAAGTGGCCAGGGCGGTGTCGGCCGCACAGGCAGGTCTGCAGGGAGTCAGGAGGCTGCAGGCGAGTCAGCTCCGACTCCCCCTCGGGGTAGAGATCGTCCAGCGAGGGGGCGAACAGGGCGTCTGCGCCAGCTGCGCCGGCCAGGGCGGCGTCCTGTTCCAGGGTGCGCGGGTAGCGCTCGAAATCTTCGCCGGGGCCGAATTGCAGTGGGTTGACGAACACGCTCACCAGCACCCTGGGCGCAGCGCCGCTGGCTCCAGGCCTGGCGGCCCGTTCGATCAGGCTCTGGTGTCCGCCATGCAGTGCCCCCATGGTGGGCACGAGATGCAGGCGTTCCGCCTGGTGGCGCCAGCGCCGCAGCTCGGCGCGGTTGCGCAGCAGTTCCACGACGGCGGCCCGGCATCCTCTGACCTTAGGCAGCCACTGTGCCGCGAGTGCCTGGGCGGCGGCAGCCAGCAAAAAGCCCACCGGCCATGGCCGGTG
>RFPK01000213.1 GCA_009926195.1 Synechococcaceae bacterium WB4_1_0192
GCTGGTCAGTCGCCGAACAGGAGCTGGGTCAGCACCACGTCCATCAGCGAGACGCTCACCAGGATCATCACCACCGCGCCGGTGGTGCTGGTGCCCACCTCCTTCGGGCCGCCGCGGGTGGTGAGGCCCCAGCCGCAGGCGATCACGGCGATCAGCAAACCGAACACCACGGCCTTGAGCAGCATCGAGGGCAGATCGGAGGGATCCATCCAGGTGCGCACGGAGGTCCAGAACACCAGCGGCGGGATGTTGTAGAGGGCGGTGCTACTCACCTGGCCGGACCACACCGCCACGCCGAAGAACAGCAGGCACTGCACCGGGGTCATGATCAGCATCGCCAGCAGGCGCGGCACCACCAGGTACTCCACCGGATCGGTGCGCAGCATCGTGATCGCGTCGATCTGCTCGGTGACCTTCATCGTGCCGAGCTGGGCCGCGTAGGCGGTGGCCACCTTGCCGGTGACCAGCGTGGCGGTGAGGATCGGCGCGATCTCGCGGGCCAGGCCGAGGGCCAGGATGCCGCCCACGGTGGCGCCGGCGCCCTGCTTGGTGAGTTCGGCGGCCACCTGGATGTTGAACACGGTGCCGGCGGCAATCGCGGTGATCAGCACGATCAGGAAGCTGCCGGGGCCGGCTTCGATCATCTCGGCCATCAGGTCGTTGAGGCTGATGCGGCCGCGGGCGATCGCCGCCACCGCCTGCCCACCGATCAGGGCGCTGGCGCCCAGGCGCTGCAGCCAGCGCTGCGAGCGCAGCAGGCGCTGCAGCAGGGGCGGCTGTCGGGGCGGGGAGGCTGTCATGGCGTCGTTGTGAGGCGGTGCAGACCTTTCTCGGGCCAGCGGCGCATCACCACCAGGCCGAGCACCACCAGCACCGCCGGAATGATGCCCATGCAGAGGCGGATCGCCACCAGGGCGCTCTCGGGCTGGGCGGCGGGGGCCAGGGCCTCGCGGTAGCCGCTGGCGCTGAGCAGCGCGCCCAGCAGGGCGATCACGGCACTGATGCACACCTTCTGGGCCAGCACCATCCAGGCGCTGTACTGGCCGGCAGGGCGTTCGGGATCGGCGTCGATCGCATCGGGCAGCAGCGACCAGGGGATCAGGTAGGCGGTGGCGGCGCCCATGCCCGCCAGCACGATCGTGAGCAGCAGGGCCACCATGCGCAGGCCATTGGCCAGGGAGCTGAAGGCGCCACCGGGATCGAGCGGCTGCAGCACCATCACCAGCAGGCAGCCGGCCACCCACAGGGCACCGCCCCAGCGCAGGGCCTGCACCCGGCCATGCCGATGGGACACGGTGGTCCACAGCCAGAGGCCGCCGAGGGAGCTGAGCAGGAAGGGCAGCAGGATCAGCTTGCTCAGGGCCTCGGGCACCTGCAGCACCACCGGCAGGAAGAACAGCGATACGGCCTGCATCAGTTGCAGCGCGCACCAGAGCAGCAGGTAGAGGCCGAGCACCATCAGGAAGCGGCCGTTGCGGCGCACGCGCCGCAGCAGGCGACGGGTGGTGCCGCGGCTGCTTTCGGGGCGGCTGCAGCGGCGGGCGGCCGGCAGCAGCCCGGCGCCGCAGAGCAGCGCCGTGATGGCGATGATCAGGCCGGACATCAGGCCCATCGGCAGGTAGGTGCTGGGGTCGCGCAGGTCGCGCACCAGCACGCCGGCCAGCAGGGCGGCGGTGATCGTGGCCAGGATCGAACCGGTGAAACGGGCCGAGTTGAGCCGGGTGCGCAGGCCGGCGTCGCCGCTCAGTTCCGCCGCCAGGGCCGTGTAGGGCAGGTTGACGCAGGTGTAGAGGGTGTTGGCGACCACCGAGATCGCCAGGAAGATCACGAACAGCACCCCCTGGCTGGGCCAGGGCGGCAGCCACCACATCGCCGCCATGGCCAGGCCGAGCGGGATGGCGCCGCCGAGGATCCAGGGCACCCGCGGACCCCAGGGGTGGCCTGCGGTCTTGTCGCTGAGCCAGCCGATCACCGGGTCGTTGATGGCGTCCCAGAGGCGCCCGAGCCCGTAGGCCAGGCCGGCCAGCCAGGGCGGCAGGCCGGCCGCCACGTAGAAGCGCAGCAGATAGAAGCCGATCAGGGCGGCGCCCATGCCGGTGCCCACATCGCCGAGGCCGTAGGCCATCAGCACCCGCAGGCGCTGGGGTTCCGGCAGGTGGGCCGCGTCGAGGGGTTGCCGGTCCGCGTTGCTGGGGGCGCTGGTGGCCGTGGCGGTCAGGGCGTGGGCGTGGCCGGCGGGATTTTCGGACGGCAAGGGCTCGATCCCGGATGCAGGTCATAATGCTGCAGCCGATGGGATGGCTGTCCGGAGCTTCCGGGCTGCCCGATCAGCGGCTGCGAGCGGTACATCCGTACTGTCGCGGGCTTAGTTTAGTGGTAAAACCTCAGCCTTCCAAGCTGATGATGCGGGTTCGATTCCCGCAGCCCGCTTCCTTGTTTTCAGCTCTAGTGCGTCCTGATGCGCTAGATCCCCGGCCCGAGCAGCAGGCTGATGCTGATCAGGTTGAGGGCCTGACCGGCCAGCTGGCGTAGGTCGTCGCTGGCCTGGATCGGGGCGCAGAGCAGGGCGGCCAGGGGCTCATCCGGCGAGCCGATCGCCAGGGGAAGGATGGCGTTGGCCTGCTGCTCCGGCCAGGCCAGCGCGGCGCAGAGGCTGGCCAGGTTGGCGGGGGTGTCGATGTGGGCGTCGATCAGGCCGTGCTCCAGGGCGGTGGCCAGCTGCGGCGGCGTCAGCATCGCCTGCAGCACAAGGGCGAGGTGGTTGTGCTGGGGCGGCAGCAGCGGCGTGCTGCCGGCCGCGTGCAGGCGCAGCGGACCGTGCAGCAGGCGGAAGCGGCGGGCGGCGGCCCGGAGTTCGGCCAGGGGGGAGTGCAGCGAGGTGAGGCAGTAGCGGCCCACCTTTTCGCTGGGAACGATCCGGTAGTGGGAGGCGAACTGGCGGTAGCGGCGTGAAACGGCGCTCTGGGAGATGCCGAGCAGGCGGGCGGCATCGGTGGTGTTGCCGAGGGCGGCCACCAGGTCGAAGGCCGTCAGGTCGTCGAAGGGCGCGTCCAACACCGGCACTGCCGTGGTGGCCCCCACTGTTTCATGGGGTCGCCTTGAGGTGGCCGCCACCAGGCGGCCGTATTCACGGCGTTTATGCCAAGTGCGCATAACTGCATTTGATGCGTCTGCCGGTTCCTCTGGCGGATCTGCGGCGGGGATGCCCGGGCCCCTCTCTTACGTTGCGTGTACGTCCAAGAGTCATTGGGAACCTCCCCATGAAAACCCTCGTCGTTTCCCTCCAAGGCCTCGCTCTGCAGAACCTGCAGCAGGTGGTCACCGCCCGGGGCATTGAGCGGGTTCTCGTGGTGGATCTGCCCTCGGCCTTCAGTGGTGCCGGCGGCATCGCCGCCGTTGGCAACGCCGCCAACCTCCGCTCGGCGCCAGCGGGGGTGATGGGTTCATTGCCGCCAACGTTGACGTTTGCGTTTGCGGATGGGGCCACATCCGCCAAGCTGTCGCCCAGCGCCTACGGCACGCTGGCCCAGGCGGGCTTCAGCTTCGTCAACGACGCGGCCCTGAGCTCGTTCACCAGCACGGTGGTGCTGGATGCGGCCAGCCTGGCCACCACCTCGCCGACCGACGCCAACTACGGCACCGCGGTGTCCACCGTGCTGACCGAGGGCCCGAGCGCCCTGGCTGGTAGCGCTCTGTATAACGGCAATGGCCAGGCTGGCCTGAGCCTGAGCGTGTCCCCTGCGGTCAGCT
>RFPK01000214.1 GCA_009926195.1 Synechococcaceae bacterium WB4_1_0192
CGCCAGGGCCGGCGCGTCGTTGCTGCCATGCAGCTCGAAACTCACCTGGGTGAGGGTGCTGCCGCCATGCCCATCACTCACAAGCACAGGCACCACCACCATCTGCACCTCGCCTGCCGCCAGGTGGTTGTAGGCCGGATGATTCGTGTCGATCGACACCTGGCCCGTGGTCGGATTCAGGCTCACGCCCGCTGGAGCGTTGACGCCGGGGGGCAGGCCATAGACCAACCTGTCGCTGGCATCCACATCACGCGCCAACACCTGCACCGTCTCGGTGCCGCCGCCCTCATTCACCGGCAGGGGCGGCCGCACGATCACGGTGGGGAGGTCGTTGCTGCCGGCCACCTGCACCTGCAACAGGGCACTGGTGCAGGTGCCGCGCTCATCCACCACCTGCACCGGAATCTGCAGCGTGCGGAATTCACCCGCCGCCAGGCTCTGGAACTCCGGGCGTGAGGGATCGACGTGCACCATGCCATCGGCGTCGATCGTCACGCCTGGGAACGGCGCTGAACCTGGCATCGGCCCGTAGGTCAGCGAGCGGGCATCGACATCCGTGGCCAGCAGACGACCACTGACCGTGCCGCCGTCCTCGACCGCCGAGAGGCTCAGGGGCGGAAAGGTCGCCCCGTCATCCGTACCCACCACGGCCACCGACACCGTGGCGCGCACCGATTCCCCCTGGGCGTTGGTGGTCCAGACCGGGAAGCTGTCGGCGACCTGCTGCCCCTGGGCCAGGCCCTGGATCTTCTGAGGATCGGCCGTGTAGGACCAGTGCCCATCGCTCTGCAGATCCAGCGAGCCGTACTGCCCCTTGACGCTCTGCGGCACGAAGGTGGGCTGATCACCGTGATCGATGTCGCTCACCTGCAGCTGGCCACCGATGCGCTGCAGCCCGACGTCCTCGGTGATCGCACCGCTGCGCACGCCACTGATCACAGCTGCATCGTCGCGACCGCTGACGTTGATGACGATCGGTACGTCAATCCGCTGTCCGGTGCCGTCGGCCGCCAGGCAGTGGAAGTGCTCCTGCACCACCTCGCCATTGTTCAGGCGTTGAACGGCAGGCGATCCGTTGTCGAGCTGATAGGACCAATGACCGCTGGCATCAACGCTCAGCAGGCCATAGATCCCCTGGAACACACCGGGCACCACCTGGGCATGCCACCCCCCCTGCAGCTGGATCTGGCCGGAGGCCGTGAGCTGAGCATCCTCCTCTGTGCCGCCACTGCTCAGGAGGCTGGCGACCAGCGGCGCCGCCTTGTTGGCGGAAGGTCCCGGCGCAGGGGCTGATCCGCCAGCACCAGCGGCAGTCCCCGATCCAGGGCTCACCATGGCAGGACTCGATGACGCTGCGGCCATCGAGCCAACAGCGGCCACCGCGCCACCACCAGGATCAGGACCAGGACCAGGACCAGGCCCCCCCGCGGAACCAACGTCGAAGCTTGTGTCGTTCAGGTCTGCAAGGGGTTGGCTGCTGAGCGGGGCGGAACTGCCAGGTGTCGTGCCTCCGGCTGCCGGGGGCGCCACCGCTATGGAGTCAGCCAGTCCCTCGTCGTGGCTGATCGCACCGGACTGAGGCTGATCGTCGAGGTCGGCGGCGCGATACGTCTCCCCTGGGTCGGCGGCCAGGTCTTGAATGCCGAGCAAAAAGCGCAGACGATCGATGGCGCGTCGCGGCAGGGAGTGACGTTGCTGCGCTGCGTCCGCCTGAGGGCCGTTGTTCTCTGCCGCCATGGGCTGATGCAACACTCATCTGCATCGAACGTAGTGCCCAGAACGGGTGATTGCATCCACCGTTCACACGGATGCCGAGACGCGAGGCAGCGCATACATTTGGCCCATGGATCAACTCCGGGAGGAGCAGCAGCTGGCCTTGCGTTTCAATGACATTCGCCGCAGATTGAGCCGTAGCACCGGCGCGCCTGATCTTTCCAGTCCTGTGGTGCGAACCGTGATCGCCGCCACCCTGGCGATCAATCTGCTGGTGTTGGCGGTTCCGCTCTACATCAATCGCATCTACACCTCCGTGCTGCCACAGCAGGCCGGCGACAGCCTGGTGGTGATCACCCTTCTGCTGTTGGCGGTGATGGTGCTCGACGTGGTGCTCAAGACCGGCCGCGCCTGGGTACTGGGCTGGCTGAGCGCGGGTGAGGAGCACCGGCTGCGCCTGAGGGCGATCCGCAGCCTGCTGGCAGCACCGCTCAACGCCAGCGAGTCCGCCTCCGTGCAGACCCGCCTTGAGCAGGTACGGGCCGCCGTACCCCTGCGCAACCTGCTCGAGCAGCAGTGGCTGATCCGTCGTATCGACCTGCCCTTCGTTGGCGTCTACCTGCTGGTGCTCGCCCTGGTGGGCGGCTGGCTGGTGCTGATCCCCATGCTGCTGGCGCCTCTGTTCATCCATCAGGCCACGCGGGCGGCTGATCGGATGGCGCTGGCATTGCACCGGCAGCAGCGGAGCGAATCCTTCCGCGATGAGGTCACCATCGCCTGCCTGCAGAGCGCTCCGACGATCAAGGCGCTCGGCCTCGAAGGATTTCTGGTGCGGCGGCTGGAGCCCTCCCAGGAAACACTCGGCCAGGCCACGGTTGAACTCGAATCAAGTACAGCCCGGTTGCAGAACCTCTCGCAGCTGTTCGCCCAATGGAGCCAGTTGCTGATCGTCAGCCTGGGGGGCTGGCTGGTGATCAATCAGCAGTTGTCGTCCGGCGCCCTGGCGGCCTGCACGCTGCTGAGCGGCCAGATCACGATGCCTCTGAGTAAGTTGTTCGGTGCCGAGGCCCAGGTGGCAGGACTCGATCTGGCCCGCAATCGGCTGGACGCCCTGCTCGATCTGCCGACAGAGGCCCAGCTTCTCTGCGGCGATCCGGTCCCGCACCGCGGCGAACTGAGTGTTGGCGGCCTGCGGCTACCCACAGGAGCCATTGCCCTGGTGTCTGGAGGCGTTGCTCATCAGAGCGCCGCCTGGCTCGACAGCCTCACCGGGCTGAGAGGAGCGATCCCCGACGATCTGCGTTACGCCGGCTCGGATGTGCAGACGATGGAACGTGTGGACCTGCGACGCAGGTTGCGGCTTGTCCGCCATGGCAGGCCATTGCTGCGCGGCACGGTGCTCGATCACCTCTGCCAGTTCCAAGCCAACCAACGGGGCGAGCAGGCCGTCGCCCTGTGTGAACGCCACGGTGTGGCCGCCCAGATTCACGCCCTGCCGCGTGGGTACGACAGCCCGATGGGGGAAGACCGCGACTTTCCCCTGACGCCATCACTGGTGTTCCGCCTCCAGGTGATCCAGGCCCTGATGGACGACCCCGCCGTGCTGATGGTGGACGCCTCGGAGGTGAACCTGCCCCTGGAGCAACTCAGTTGGCTTCTGAGTCTGGAGGTCGACGCCACACGCCTGATCGCGCTCGAAAGCGAACCGGCCCTGAACTGGCCGCCGGGAAGTCGCCATCTGGTCTGGCAGGGCGATCGGTTGATGGAGGTGCAGCGATGAATCGCAATCCACAGCTGCTGGAGAAGCTGGCGGCCAGTCCCTCGCACCAGGCGCGACTGCTGGCACAGCTGTTGGAGGCGCTGAGCTGGCCCGGGGAAGGCGCCCAGCTGCGCAATGCTCTGTGCGGCAGCGCCGAAACCCTCGACGGCACCGATCTGCTCAACACCCTGGCGAATCTGGGTTACCGCTGGGATGTGCAGCGCATCAGCGCCGCAGATGCCAGCCGCTGGCAGGGGCTCTCCTTCCC
>RFPK01000215.1 GCA_009926195.1 Synechococcaceae bacterium WB4_1_0192
TCCAGGGCATTTTCGATCCGCGCGATCACTGTCACGGACGGCGACAGCTGCCAGCTCCCGTGCAGTTCCACCAGGCTGAATCCCGGCAGCAGGAACAGGGTCAGCGACCAGGCCACGAACGCGGCGAAGGCGGCGGCCCCCAGGGCCATACCCGTGTTCAGCAGGCCAAGGGCCAGATCGCGGCTGCGGCGCCCGTGCCAGCGGCACAGCTGACGCCAGCGCACGGCATGACCGGCGCTGAGGGCCAGGCCGATCCGCGTCAGCCCCTCAATCAGCCAGAGCAGGCTGCCGGCGTAGACCACGCCCCCCACCGCACGAAGCATCAGGGTCAGCACGGCGCTGTCGCTGGCCTCGCCGATGGCCACCAGGGCCCAGCCCAGCAGGTGGACGCCGCAGCTGAGGGCGCTGAAGCCAAACGCCAGCCTTGGTTGCTGATGCAACGTCCGCACCCCCTGGAGCAGAGCCTGCAGCGGCCGCAGGGTTGATCGGCTCACCGAGGATCCTGCAGGGGGCCCAGCAGCTCAAGCAAGCGCTCCGCGCTCGATTCGGGCACCGGCAGGATCGAAAGGCGGTTGCCCTGCCGTACCACAGGCAGCTCCTCCACACTGAATTGCTCGCGCAGGCTGTCCAGGCTCAGCAGCTCGGCGAATCGCCCCACGTAGCGCAGGCGCACGCAATCCCAGCGCGGGGCCGCGGCGGTGGATTTGGGGTCGAAGTACTTGTTGGTCGGATCGAACTGGCTCGGATCGGTGAGTCCTGTCTCGATCACCTCCATCAGTCCGACGATGCCAGGCGGTTTGGCATTCGAGTGGTAGAAGAAGGCGTGATCACCCACCACCATGCTGCGCATGAAGTTGCGGGCCTGGTAGTTGCGGATTCCGTCCCATAGGGTGGTTCCCTCGTGCCGAAGATGCTCGATCCCGTACACGTCGGGTTCGCTCTTCATCAGCCAGTGGGCCATCCGCACGCTGCAAATTGGCGTGAGGGTAGCGCCGGCCTCTCGGCCGCCATCGGCTCAGAGCGCCTGGACCAGGCTTCGGAAATGGTCGCCGCGGGCTTCGAAATCGCTGTACTGATCAAAGCTGGCGCAGGCCGGTGAGAGCAGCACCGCCCTGCAGGCCAGCGTGGCGCTCAGGCGGTGGGCGAGGGGCACCGCTTCGGCCAGTCCCTCCACCAGCTCGACCCGCCCGCTGTAGCCCCCCTGTTCCAGCAGGTCCTGGAACGCATGGCGGGCGGCCCCGAACAGCACCACCGCCGCTGCCTGGCGACGCAACTGTGCAATCCAGCCGCTCGGATCCCCGAGCTTGGCCTCACCGCCAGCCAGCACCACCAGGGGGCCATCCAGGGCCTTGAGGGCGACCTCGGCCGCGTCGTAGTTGGTGGCTTTGCTGTCGTTGAACCAGGTCACCCCCGCCGGCTCGCCGACGCGTTCCAGCCGATGGGGCACTCCGGGAAAGGCGCGGAAGGCGGCCTCCATGGCGACGCTGTCCAGGCCGAGCTCCAGGCCCACGGCGGTGGCCATCAGCAGGTTCTGACGGTTGTGGGCGCCAGGCATCGCCAGGGCGCGGGCGTCGAACAGGGGACCGCCGCTGCCGATCACCTGATCACCCTCGATCCAGAGATGGGGGTCGATGCCGGCCGCCAGGGCGTCGTCGCGGCTGCCGGCACTGATCCAGCGAGCCTGGTCCCAGCTGCCGGCCCGGCTGCGCAGGTCCGGATCGTCGCCGTTGAGGATGCGCACCTGGGAGCGCTCCAGCAGGCTGCGTTTGATCGCCCGGTAGTGGTCGAGCGTGCCGTGGCGTTCCAGGTGATCGGGGGTGAGGGTCGTCCAGAGACCGATCCGCGGGGCCAGCACCGGCGCCGCCTCGATCTGGTAGCTGCTCAGTTCCACCACCAGCCATTCGGGCCGCCGCTGACCGGGTTGCAACCGCTCCAGGGCCAGTTCGGCGGCCGAATGGCCAACGTTGCCGCACATCGGCGCATCCAGCCCCGCCGCCGCCAGAAGGTGCGCCACCAGGTGGGTCACGGTGGTCTTGCCATTTGTGCCAGTGATGCCGATCCAGGGGACCGGTCGGGTGGCTTCCCAGGCGGTGCTGATCTCGCCGGTGCTTGGGATGTCGGCCCGGCGCAGGGACTCCAGGGCGGGGTGGTCCCAGCGGATGCCGGGGCTGACGATCACCCGCTCGGGTTGCGCCTCCAGCTGCAGCAGCAGGGACTCGCTCAGGGGCACTCCCAGCGCCACGGCAATGCCCTCCGCCCGCAGCATCGAGGCCTTGGCATCCAGGGCGGGACCGCTGCCGCTGTCGATCAGCAGTACTGAGGATCCCTGCTGGCGCAGCAGCCTCGCAGCTCCGACACCGGAGCGCCCCAGGCCGAGCACCAGGGTGTAGGGCTGGCCGGGGCAAGGAAGGATCACTGAAGATCCGTCAGTTGAAGTGGGCGATACTGGAATCGAACCAGTGACTCCTACCGTGTCAAGGTAGTGCTCTACCTCTGAGCTAATCGCCCTCAGGGGCCTTTCGGCCTCGGCAACCTAGCAGCTGGCCAGACCCCCTGCCCCGATCAGCGGCGCAGCAGTCGCACACGCCAGCGGTCCCGCTTGGTCGGCTGGATCTCAACCACCTCCAGTTCGCCGCGTCCTTCAAGCCTCACTCGGTCGCCACTGGCCAGTTCGCGGCTTGGGCTCGTGACCCCTTGCCAGTTCACCCGCACAGCGCCGCTGCGGATCAGCTCGGCCATGCGGTTGCGGGAGAGGCCGAAACCCGCGGAGGCCACGGCATCGAGCCGCAGCGATGCCTCGACACTGCTCAGCTCTCGCGGGCTGCGGCTCGCCGGCAGTTGCAGCAACTCGATCGGTACCGGCTCCAGGTGCACCTCCACGGTGCGCACCAGGGTCGTGCGTCCCGCCAGCGTCGCCGCCGCCGCAGATCGCAGCACCAGCTGGGCGCCGCGATCACCCCGCATCCAGATGTCGCCCAGGTCGTCGGCCGCGGCGCCGGCTGCCAGCAGGCCGCGGCGCACATCGTCCGGTTCGGCGGGGTCGAACAGGAAGTTGCCGCTCACCACCAGGCCGGTCAGTGGCGCTGTCAGCGAAGTCGTGAGTGGCGCCGTGTCGCTGTCGCCTGCGGCCAGCTCGGCCCTCTGCAGCAGCAGGCCGCGGCGTTCGGCCTGGGGCCAGCCGCCCCAGCTGCTCAGGCTCAGTTCGCTGAGCTGGCCTAGCCGCTGTTCCGCGTCCTCGCGCAGATCGGCCGGCACAAATCCGCTCCACACCGGTTCCCAGGTGCGCAGCGCCTCCTCGGCCAGGTCGATCAGGTGCGCCAGCTCCCTGGGCTGGCGGCAGCCCTTGAGCAGCTCCTCCCGGGGCAGCATCGCAACCTCCCTCAGGCGTCGTTCAGACGCACAACGGCCTTGGGCCGGGCCTCCTGCAGGCGCGTCCAGGGCATCTCCATGCCGCTGGCGGTTTCCACCAGCAGCAGCCAGTTGCCCTCCTCCAGGCGGTTGCGCAGGGCGCGGATGCGGTCGTCGGCCTCGGAGGTGACGCTGGCGGCGGCGGCAAAGCTGCCCAGCCAGCCGGAACCCAGGCCCAGGATGCCGCCGATCAGGTGCGATCCCCAGCTGCCGGCGAAGGCGAAGGTGTCCAGATCCGTGATGAAGGTGAAGGTGAGGCCGGCGAAGAAGCCGAAGGGCAGCAGCCAGCGGGGCATGGCCCGCTGGCTGCTGC
>RFPK01000216.1 GCA_009926195.1 Synechococcaceae bacterium WB4_1_0192
GATCCAGGTGTCCTTGCTGCCGCCGCCCTGGGAGGAGTTCACCACGAGCGAGCCACGGCGCAGGGCGACGCGGGTCAGACCGCCGGGGGTGATCCAGGTGCTGTCGCCGCGCACGATGTAAGGGCGCAGATCGACATGGCAGGGCTCGATCGCGCCGTCGAGGAACGAGGGCACGGTGGAGAGCTCCAGGGTGGGCTGGGCGATGTAGTTGCGGGGATTGGCGCGGATCCTGTCGGCGAAGTCGAGCCGCTGGGCCTCGGTGGACTTCGGGCCGATCAACATGCCGTAACCACCTGCCTCCGACACCGCCTTCACCACCAGCTGATCGAGCCGGGCGAGGACATGGTCGCGCTCCTGCGGCCGGCCGCAGCGGAAGGTGGGCACGTTCTCGATGATCGGTTCCTCACCGAGGTAGTAGCGGATCATCTCCGGCACGTAGGTGTAGATCAGCTTGTCGTCGGCGACGCCAGTGCCGGGGGCGTTGGCGATGGCCACACGGCCAGCGGCATACACCTCCATCAGACCGCGCACGCCGAGCATCGAATCGCTGCGGAACACGGCCGGATCGAGGAAGTCGTCGTCGATGCGGCGGTAGATCACATCCACCGGCTCCGGGCCTTTGGTGGTGCGCATCCAGACGCGCCCGTCCTGGCAAAACAGATCGCGCCCCTCCACCAGGGCGATGCCCATCTGGGTGGCGAGGTAGCTGTGCTCGTAATAGGCGCTGTTGTAGACGCCGGGGGTGAGCAGAACCACCCGCGGCTGCTCGCTCCAGGAGGCGAGGCTCTGCAGCGCCGCCAGCAGCTGCGAGGGATAGCCCTCACAGGAGCGGACGCGCACGCTGCTGAACAGGGCCGGCAGGATGCGCTTCATCACCTTGCGGTTCTCGAGGTGATACGAGACGCCGGAGGGGCAGCGCAGGTTGTCCTCCAGCACCCGCCAGGTGCCGGCGCCATCGCGCACCAGATCGAGGCCGAAGATATGGCACCAGCGGCCCCGCGGCGGCTGGAAACCGTTCAGCTGCGGCCGCCAGCCCTGGGAGCTCTCCAGCTCCTCGCGGGGGATGACGCCGTCGGCGATGATCCGCTGCTCGCCATAGAGATCGGCCAGGAACTGATCGATCGCCTCGATGCGCTGGCTCAGGCCCCGCTCCAGGCGGTCCCAGTCGGAGGAGGCGATCAGGCGCGGCAGCGGATCGAAGGGCAGGATGCGCTCCCCCACCGCCGCCGAGGAGCTATTAAGCCGGAAGGTGGCACCCTGGCGCAGCAGCAGGCGCTCGGCGCCGGCGTGATGCTCCTGCAGCAGGGGCAGGGGCACGCGATCGAGCGCTTCGACCAGCCCGGCCAGTCCCCGTCGGGGCTGGAGCGTGGCGTCGAAATACTCATCGAAACCAACGGTGGGGCCGTACGCTGCGAACATTCGACACCTCAGATGCGCTCACACTGACAAAGCAAGGGGGCGCCCCTGGGTAGCAAATGACACCAAAATCGAGTTCCCTGCTCTACCCTCTCAGCCCAGGGCCGGCATCGGCCCGGCCGGCCGCAGGGTCACCGCCGCAGCCTTGAGTTCGGGCTGGCGCGAGTGATCGCACGACTCCTCGTGCATCAGCCGGTTGGCCTCGCAGTGGTTGACCTGGCTGGCCCCCCAGTGCATCGGCAGGAAGACGGTGCCGGGGCGGATCCGCTCACTGACCTGCACGCGGGCGGTGACGGCGCCGCGCCGGGAGATCACCTCGGCGGCCTCGCCATCCACCAGGCCATGGCCGGCGGCATCGCGGGGGTGGACCTCCAGCAGAGGCTCGGGGTGCTGCCTGCTGACGCGGGCCACATGGGCGGTGCGGGTCATGGTGTGCCAGTGGCCGAGGTAGCGGCCCACGGTGAGCACCAGCGGGTAGGTGGGGCAGGGGGGTTCCGCCAGGCCGCAGGGCTGCTCCGTCAGCAGGCGGGCACGGCCATCGGACGTTGGGAACCGGTGACCCGCCGGCGCCGCCGGGAAAGGCGCCACCTGCTCGTACAACCGGGCCTGGCCGCCGCCGGGGGCGGTGCCGGCGGGGAAGGGCCACTGCTGGGGACCGTGTTCGGCGAGCAGCGGATGGCTGAGGCCGCTGAGGTCGCAGACGCGGCCGGCCGTGAGCGCCACGAACTCGGCATACACCTCCGCTGCGGAGCCATAGCTGAACTGATCGACGAAACCGAGGCGCCGTCCCAGCTCCGCGAAGATCGCCCAGTCGGGCCGGGCCTCACCGGGGGGCTGGCGGAAGGCCGGGCAGAGCGTGACGCGCCGCTCGGAGTTGGTCATCACACCGCTCTTCTCGCTCCACTGGGCGGCCGGCAGCAGAAGGTGCGCCACGGTGGCGGTTTCGGTGCCGGCGTAGGCCTCGCTGAGCACCACCAGCGGGCAGCGGGCGGCGGCGGCCCTGACCCGATCCAGCGACGGCATGCTCACCAGCGGATTGGTGGCCGCCACCCACCACAGCCCCAGCTCACCGCGCTCCATCGCCTCGATCTGATCCCAGACCGTGAGCCCCGGCTCCGGCGCGATCGCCCCAGGCGCGAATCCCCAGTGCTGCTCCACCAAGGCGCGGTGCTCGGGGTTGGCGACGGAGCGGTAGCCGGGCAGCAGCTGGGCGAGGCCGCCGGCTTCCCGGCCGCCCATGGCGTTGGGCTGACCGGTGAGCGAGAACGGTCCGGCACCGGGGCGGCCGATCTGGCCCGTGACCAGATGCAGGTTGATGATGCCGCTGACGGTGGCGGTGCCCTCGCTGCTCTGGTTCACCCCCATCGACCAGAGGCTGAGCACCCCCGTGGCCTCGGCCCACCAACTGGCCAGCTGGCGCAGGTCGGCTTCGGCGATGCCGCAGAGATCACTCACCCGCTGCGGCGTCCAGGCGGCCCATAGCTCCCGCAGGGCCTCAAACCCCTCGGTGTGGTCGTCGATGAAGGGTTGATCAATCGCCTGCAGCTCCAGCAGCAGGTGGCCGATGCCATGCAGCAGGGCCAGATCGGTGCCGGGTGCGATCGCCAGGTGCAGATCCGCAACCTCGGCGGTCGCCGTATGGCGCGGATCGACGACAACCAGGCGCAGTGCTTCCTTCACCTTGCGCTTGCGCTTGAGCAGCCGCTGGAACAGCACCGGATGGCACTCGGCGGTGTTGGTGCCGATCAGCAGCACCAGATCGGCGAGGTCGAGGTCGTCGTAGCAGCAGGGCGGACCATCGGAGCCGAGGCTGCGGGCGTAGCCGGCCACCGCCGAACTCATGCACAGGCGCGAGTTGGCATCGAAGTTGTTGCTGCCCAGGGCGCCCTTGAGCAGCTTGTTGGCTACGTAGTAGTCCTCGCTGAGGAACTGCCCGGAGCCATAGATCGCCAGGCCGCCGGGCCCCTGGCGCTCGAGGGTGGCCTGGATCCGCGCCACCAGCAGCGTGAAGGCCCGCTCCCAGCTGATCGGCGTGAATGGCTGATCCAGGCTTTCGCGCCAGAGCGGCGAGGTGAGCCGGTTGCGGTGCAGTGTTTCACCCACCGTGGCGCCCTTGACGCACACCTGCCCGTGCGAGGAGGGGTGATGGCGATCGCCGCGGGCGGTCCAGAGCGGCTCCTCGACATCGGCCGCCGGCGGCTTCAGCTCCAGGCCGCAGCCCACCCCGCAGTAGGGGCACTGGGCGCGGGCGGCAGTCGCGGCGGCGGACTGGGCGGCGGACTGGGTGGTGGCGCTGCTC
>RFPK01000217.1 GCA_009926195.1 Synechococcaceae bacterium WB4_1_0192
CCTTCCTGTGCCGGCTTAGCTCAGTGGTAGAGCAGCGCTTTTGTAAAGCGAAGGCCATCGGTTCAAATCCGTTAGCCGGCTTCCGAGGCAGCAGGACTCTCGATCGCCCTCTCCGGGCAGATCAGGTCCGCCGCACGGCGTGCATCACCGAGGACCTGCAGCAGCATCCGTGGCGATTCACGCAACAACGCAATCCATCCACCCAGATAGGCAGCGTGGTTGGCCGTGTCGCTGCCGATTTCAAGCCTGTCGCCGAGCAGCACCGCCCCCAGCTCGGCCACCAGCTCCTCACGGGCATAGGCCGGGCTGCCATGGATGCCTGAGAGATCCCGCTGCAGCCGACGCGGATGGCCCGTGCTGTGGATGGCCTCATGGGCCCAGGTGGCGTAGTAGGCCGCCCCGGAATGGAACGCGCTGCGCTCGGGCATGGCAATGCGATCAAGGCTGGGGCTGTAGCAGGCACAGGCGGAGCCATGCTGCAGGGGCACCGGCCAGGCGGAGAGAACCGCCTCGGCCGCCGCCAGACGCTGGGGCTCAGGGCTTTGCTCGCGCCCTGCGGCGCAACGGCGCCTGGCCAACAACGCCTCCAGGCCAGGGCCGTCGAGATCCGCAGCATTGAACACGGCCACCGGGCGATAACGGGTCCAGGTGCGGGAGGCAGCGGGTGCGACACCTGGCTCGGGATCGCCGGCTGCCGGCTGGGCGGACTCGACCTCCGGGTGTGGGGAGGCCTGCTGACGCTGGGGCCGCAGAACATGGACAGCCCGACTACCACGGCGGGGGAACAGCCCGGCCGCCTTGGCCTCAGCAAAGCCACACCAATAGGGCAACGCGGAACCGCGCAGGTGCATGCCGAGGGTCAGCAGCACGGGATTGGCACCGCTGTAGCGGCGCCCCGACAGGAGGTTGCAGTGATGCCCCGGCAGGGTCGCATCCCACTCGCGGCGCCAGGGTGTTGTGCCCAGCTCGAGCAGGGTGATCAGGGACGCGGTGAGTCGCTCCTCGGGCGCAGCGGGCGAGCCGGGACAGGAGGAAACCGAGATGGCAGCCATCACAACATGCACTGAGTACATCAGTACCAGTTCCCACGCTGTTGCAGGGTGCGCGCCAGGCCAAAGGCGGGACGGGTTGCAGCGATCACCCGGAACCTGAAGAGTCTTGTGCGAGTTGCATCCAGGGCGGCAAGCGCGCCGGAGAATGGCGATCCGGACAGATGGTGGCGCCATGCAAGGTCGTCGGCCGCACGAGCGGATCTATCGCCTGATTGACGCCTGCTGTGAACCCCACAGGCAGCTGGATGCCCTGTACGCCAGCCTGGACGAGGCCCTCAACGACGCCATCGCCTGGATCGAGCACCGCGGCCTGGACCCGCTTCTGAGCCTGATCGGTGTGGAAGTGTGCGCAGCCAACGGCGACTGGCGCACCTGCAGGACACCAACCGCCCTGCTCTGCCCTCTGCTCTGCCCGCTTCCGGGCTGAACGTCAGGGCCGACCGACACCCTGAGGCCTGGCGATCCGCTGGAACATGTACCCCATCCCGCGGGCCGTGAGAATCAGCTCCGGATTGAGCGGATCCTGCTCAAGCTTGCCGCGCAACCTGGAGATGTGCACATCAACCACACGGCTGTCGGTGGAGCGCTGGGGCTTGTAACCCCAGACCTTCTCGAGCATGTCGGTTCTGCAGATCGGCTCACCTGAGCGACTGATCAACAGCTCCAACAGGTTGAACTCCATGCCGGTGAGGCGGACCCGTTCCTGGCCGCGATACACCTGACGGCGATTGAAATCGATGGTCAGCCCACCGATGCTCAAGACGTTACCCGCCGAACCTGCCGCGCCCGACGCCGAAGCAGTATCCAGGCTGACGCGGCGCATCACACAACGAATGCGCGCTTCCAACTCCTTGGGGCTGAAGGGCTTGACCATGTAGTCGTCGGCACCAAGCTGCAAACCGGTGATGCGATCAGCCACATCTGCCAAGGCCGTCAAGAGAATGATCGGCACCTCCGATTGGGCCCGGATCCTCTCAACGACAGCGAAGCCATCCAGCTCCGGCATCATCACATCGAGAACCACAAGATCAGGTTCCGTCCCCCGGAACAGCTCCAGGGCCTGTGCACCATCGGCGGCAACAACAACCTGATGGCCGTGCGCTACCAACCGGGTCTCGAGCACCCGACGGATGCTGGCATCATCGTCAGCAATCAGAATCTTGAAGGGCTGAGCCGATGGGGCGGAGGAGATGTCGGTCATGGCGAACTGATGCTCAGGCGGCGCAGGAAGCCACCGTTTCAACATCCCGCTTCAGCATGGAGTAGTGAACCAGCGGATCGCGGTACTGACGGGGCATCGCCGCGTGAAGCAGCTGTAGACGATCCCAGCAGACCGTTCGCTGGATCCTGTCCAACGGAATCCCATCACGGATCAGCAGTCGCAGCGCCTTGCAATAGGACGGATAACCAGCTTCCAACTTGCCAATGGTGAGGCCCGACTGAACTGGCGCGGCAACCGGTGCTGGAATTGATCGATTGGCTGCAGCCATTGCGGCTTCACTCTGACGTCCTTGAAACAATGCTAAGACGCCAACAGGCGCCATCAAACACTTGACAAAGCCGGGCGGTCATGCAGCCGAGCAGGAACTGCATCACGCGGAAACCATTCATCAACGGCAGATCCACAGCATCGCAGTGACAGCAAGGACTCCAGGCACAGGCAGATCAATACTTAAGAGATCAGGAAGATCGAGCAAGCCGCGCCTGGCGGCATGACTTGCGGAACTGCACCGGAACTGACACAAAAAAACCCCGCCACAGGGCGGGGTTGGAACGGGAGCGCAGAGCGGGGAGCGGTCGCGGCCTCAGCCGACGCTCCAGACGCCACCGGCGATTTTCACCAGGGGGGCGACGATGCTGGTGCCGGCCAGGAACCAGGCGAAGGCGGCACCACCGCAACCGCCCAGCCAGAAGCCACTGGCGAATTCAGCCCAACCGGCCTTGGTGAACAGATCAGCGGGGGGATTGTCGATGGTCGCGTCAGCGGGCTGCACGCTGGGGCCTCGACCGGCGGTGCCATAGATGGACAGGCAGACCGTGAGGATCGAGACCAGACCCACGGCAGCCAGCAGTCCAGCGGTGCTGGCGTACTCGGTGGCGCGCAGGGGGCCGGTGATGGCGAAGGGGCCGTAGAGGAAGAAGCCATGGGCCATGCCCACTTCCAGACCGCGGCGGTTGGGAGAGAGGGCTGGGCGATAGGCGGGCAGCGCACCCAGGAACGCACGGGTGAAGTAGCTGCTGTTGACGGGAGTGGCCAGATTGCCGACGCAGGGGTCAGCGACGGGGGTCACGGTCATCGGTGGAAGGAAGTCGGATGGCTGGATGAAGCGCAGGCGAACTCAATCGCGGGCTTCGATCACGTTGAACAGCAGGGCCATGGCCACCGCAGGAGCCAGGATCCCGACAATGGGCACGAACACCGAGGGCATCCAGGCGGCGACGAAGTCTCCGGTCATCAGCGTGGGCCAATACAGCTACCGTCGGCACTGTACGGAGCCCCTCCGGAGCTGCTCGGCGGGCAGCGGGGGGGCGACATAAAAGTTCAGACCCGCACCGTTTACCGGCCCCGCCATGACCCAGGCCCTCACCGGAGCTGCCCTCGCCGCCGTGGTTGCCGTGTGCTGGCTGTTGGGGCGGCCGCGGCGGCCGCTGCTGCG
>RFPK01000218.1 GCA_009926195.1 Synechococcaceae bacterium WB4_1_0192
CGGTCTGGTGGTCAGCGGCTGGGAGACTGAGACCCGGGCCACAAGGCCCGGTTGCAACCTTCCTGCTCCGCCCCTTCCTGCTGAGATGAGCGTCAACGGCTACCGCGACTACTTCAAGGTGCTGGGGGTGGAGCGCGGCGCCGATGCCGACACCATCAAGCGCTCCTTCCGCAAGCTGGCCCGCCAGTACCACCCGGATGTGAACCCCGGCGATGCCACGGCCGAGGCCAAGTTCAAGGAGATCAGCGAGGCCTACGAGGTGCTCTCTGATCCCGACAAGCGTCGGCGCTACGAACAGTTTGGGCAGTACTGGAACCAGGCTGGCAGCGGCGGCATGGGCGGCGTCGATGTCGACTTCGGCCGCTACGGCAACTTCGACGACTTCATCAACGACCTGCTGGGCCGCTTCGGTGGTGCCGGCGGAGCGGCCGGCGCCGGCGGCTTCAGCGGTTTCGGCTCCGGCTTTCCTGGAGGCGGCTTTCCTGGAGGCGGCTTCGGTGGTGGCGGTTTCAGTGGTCCCGGCCGCGCCGCCAGCCCCAACCTTGATGCCGAAGCCAGCATCAGCCTCAGCTTCGCCGAGGCCTTCCGCGGTTGTGAGCGCACGCTGGCGGTCAATGAGGAACGGGTGCAGGTGCGCATCCCCGCCGGGGTCCGCGCCGGCAGCCGCCTGCGGCTGCGGGGCAAGGGGAATCTGCAGCCCGGCACCGGCCGCCGCGGCGACCTCTATCTGACGCTGCAGGTGCAGGACCACCCGGTGTGGAGCCTCGATGGCGACCAGCTCCGGGCCGATCTGCCCCTGAGCCTTGATGAACTGGCCCTCGGCGGCGAGGTGCGCGTGGCCACGCCCGATGGTGAGGCCACCGTGACGGTGCCGCCAGCCATGGCCGTGGGCCGCAGCCTGCGCCTGAAGGGCAAGGGCTGGCCGGGCCCCTCTGGCCGCGGCGACCTGCTGCTCAGCCTCAGCCTGCGCCAGCCCGCCGCCTACAGCGATCAGGAACGGCAGCTGCTCGAGCAGCTGCGGGCGGTGCGCAGCAGCGACCCCCGCCGCGACTGGATCGAAGCCGCCAGGCTCTGAAACGGCACTCCGTAGGATCCGCCGCAGCCCGCCGCCGCAGCGCATCCACCGATGGAGCTCACCTACCGCCCCCGCCGCCTGCGCCGCACCCCTGCCCTGCGGGCGATGGTGCGCGAGACCCAGCTGAGCGCGGCCGACTTCATCTACCCGCTGTTCGTGCATGAGGGCGCCACGAACGAACCGATCGGCGCCATGCCCGGCTGCCAGCGCTGGAGCCTGGATGGTCTGGTGCAGGAAGTGGGGCGCGCCTGGGATCTGGGCATCCGCTGTGTGGTGCTGTTCCCGAAGGTGGCCGATGGCCTCAAGACCGAGGACGGCGCTGAGTGCTTCAACGAGGGCGGCCTGATCCCCCGCGCCATCCGGCGCCTCAAGGAGGTGCACCCCGGCATGACGATCATGACCGACGTGGCCCTCGATCCCTACTCCTGCGACGGCCACGACGGCATCGTCAGCGGCGAGGGCGTGGTGCTCAACGATGAAACCGTGGCCCTGCTGTGCAGGCAGGCCGTGGCCCAGGCCCGCGCCGGCGCTGACCTGATCGGCCCCAGCGACATGATGGACGGCCGCGTCGGGGCGATCCGCGAAGCGCTCGATGAAGAGGGCTTCGAGCACGTGGGCATCATCAGCTACACGGCCAAATACGCCTCCGCCTACTACGGCCCGTTCCGCGAGGCCCTGGATTCAGCACCACGCGCCGCCGCCGGCAAGCCGATCCCCAAGGACAAGTCCACCTATCAGATGGATCCGGCCAACGCCCGTGAAGCGATCACCGAAGCCCAGCTCGATGAGCAGGAGGGGGCCGACATCATGATGGTGAAGCCTGGTCTGGCCTACCTCGACATCATCCATCGCCTGCGCGAGGAGAGCGAGCTGCCGATCGCGGCCTACAACGTCAGCGGCGAATACGCGATGGTCAAGGCCGCCGCCGAGAAGGGCTGGATCGACGAGCGGGCGGTGGTGCTGGAAACCCTGCTGTGCTTCAAGCGGGCCGGTGCCGATCTGATCCTCACCTATCACGCCTGTGATGCGGCCGCCTGGCTGCGCCAGGGCTGACGTTTCAGGCCCGTCAGGATTCAGGCCAAAACAGCAGACCGTTGGCAGGATCAGCACATCACCCTGTGCAGCGCCAGCCCCATGTCCGTAGCCAACCTTGAGGCCTTCCTGAGCAAGGTCGCCGGCGACAGCGCCCTGCGCGACAAGCTGCAGGCTGCCGCCGGCGTCGATGACATCGTCAGCCTGGCGGCCACCCACGGCCACGATCTCGACAAGGCCGCGATCCTGCGCGCCCACGCCGAAACCCTGGCCAAGGCCCCGGAGCATGCCCTGGGCAAGATCAACAGCTGGGGCGATGCACTGATGCATTGCTTCGGTGCCACCGACGCCGACTGAAGGCCGGCCTGCTGGCGGAAGGCCGCAGCACCGGGCTGGCGCCATTGAGAATGGAGTCAGCGCCTGTGCCTGTGATGCCCGCGACCGAACCGCCGTCCGCGACCCATCGGCTGGGACACGTGGCCCTGCGGGTGCAGGACATGGAGCGGGCCAAGGCCTTCTATCTGGGCCTGGGCCTGCGGCTCACCTGGGAGGCGCCGGACTGGTGCTACGTGCAGTGGCCCGAGACAGGTGAGGGCATCGCCCTGCTCAGCCCGGACTACCGCGCCGCCGGCCCCCACTTCGCCTTCCACTTCGCCGAGCGCGGCGCCGTGGATCAGATCCGCGACCAACTGGTGCAGCAGGGCCACAGCTGCGGCCCTGTGCATGATCACCGCGATGGCACGGCGTCGTTCTACATGCAGGATCCGGAAGGGAACTGGCTGGAGATGCTCTACGAACCGGCCGGTGGCCTGCCCTCGAACGTCGGCGCCACACCGATTCCCCTGGCGCGCCCGTGAGTGACCTCCTGATCGCCGCCGGGCCGGCCCAGGCTGCGGCGACCATCCAGACCGAGGCGCTGGAGCTGCTCGAGTGGCCGCGGCTGGCGGAGCAGGTGGCCGGCTTCGCCGACACCGCCCTCGGTCGGCGCCGCTGCCGGCAGCTGCCCCTGGCGGACAGCCTGGCCGAAAGCCGCCGCCTGCTGGCGGAAACCACCGAACTGCTGGCCCTCGATGGCCTGGCGGAGGGGGGACTGCACTTCCAGGGCGTCGCCGACCTCAGCGCGATCGTTCCCCTCTGCGCCAAGGGGGGCGTCGCCCTCGCCGATGACCTGCTGGCGGTGGCCACCACCCTGGCGGCGGCCCGCCGACTGCGCCGCCAGATCGATGATCCGCAGCTGCGGCCGGTGACCACCGCCCTGGTGGCGGAGCTGCGCACCCTTCCGGAACTGGAGCAGCGGCTGCCGTGAGTACGGACCTCTGCACGTTGCGCATCGACGGGGCTGACATCGCCGTAGCCAGGGGAACCACGGTGCTCGCGGCGGCCCGCCAGGCCGGCCTGTGGATCCCCACTCTCTGCCAACACGATGGGATCTCCGTCGTTGGCGCCTGCCGGTTGTGTGTGGTGGAGATCGCGGGCCATGACCGCCCGCTGGCCGCCTGTGTGACCCAGGTCGCCGAAGGACTGCGGATTCGCACCCGCACGCCGCGGCTGCAGGAGATTCGCCGCACGGTGGTGGAGATGTTGT
>RFPK01000219.1 GCA_009926195.1 Synechococcaceae bacterium WB4_1_0192
TGCTGTGGCCGCTCACCAGCCTGGGCCGCACCCTCGACGACTACCAGCGGGCGATGGCCTCCACCCAGCGGGTGCTCGATCTACTGGACACACCGATCGCCATCGCCGGCGGCGGCAGGACCCTGCCGGCCAGCGCCGTGCGCGGAGCGATCCGCTTCCGCGGCGTGGATTTCGCCTACCCAGGTCGGGCCTCACTGCTGCAGGACTTCAACCTGGAGGTGCCGGCCGGCAGCACCATCGGCATCGTCGGCGCCACCGGGTCGGGCAAGAGCACGCTGGTGAAGCTGCTGCTGCGGCTGTACGCCCTTCAGGCGGGCGAGATCACGCTCGATGGCCTGCCGATCGACAGCCTGGAGCTGGGCGACCTGCGCCGGGCGATCGGCCTGGTGAGCCAGGAGGTGTTCCTGTTTCACGGCACGGTGGCGGAGAACATCGCCTATGGCAGCGTCGAGGCCTCAGCGGAGGCGATCGCCCGGGCGGCCGAGCTGGCCGAGGCGGCCGGCTTCATCGAGGCCCTGCCCCAGGGCTACGCCACGGTGGTGGGGGAGCGGGGACAACGGCTCTCCGGTGGTCAACGGCAGCGCATCGCCCTGGCCCGCGCGATCCTCAAGAACCCGCCGGTGCTGATCCTCGATGAGGCCACCGCAGCGGTGGACAACGAAACGGAGGCGGCGATCCAGGCCTCGCTGGATCTGATCACCGCCGATCGCACCACCCTGGTGATCGCCCACCGCCTCTCGACCGTGCGCCACGCTGATCGGATCGTGGTGATGGATCAGGGGCGGATCGTGGAGAGCGGCACGCATGAACAGCTGATCGCCGCCGGCGGGGCCTACGTGAACCTCTGGCGGGTGCAGGCAGGACTGCGCCGCGATGAGGCCCTGGGCCTCTGAGCAGGCGGGAACCGGGACCCGCTGGCGGCGCGTGGAGGCACGGGGCGACCAGCCCAGAAACTGACCGCTCAGTAGGCCGTCCGGGCCCTCCGGGTCAAGGGTCGTGAAATAAGTTGTGAGAATGAAGAGTCCAGCTCTGCAGCAGTCGCCAGCAGCCACGCCGCGCCGACGCCGTGGTGAGGTCAGGCCGATGCTGCTGGCGATCGGCTGTGGACTCAGTGGTGGCCTGCTGCTGGCGGCACCGCTGAGCCACCTGCTGGCCGGTCAGATGCTCGGCCCCGATCGGCAGCTGCAGAACCCCTTCAGCGCCTGGACCGGCCTCGGCGATCGCGAGGTGGTGATCCTGGGCACGGATGTGGGCGGTGGCAACACCGACGTGATGTACACCCTGCGGGTGGAGAACGGCGTCACCAGGCTGACGCAGGTGCCCCGCGACACCTACATCGAATCCAGCAGCTTCGGGCCGCTCAAGGCCAACGCCCTGTACGCCATGGGCGGACCGGAGGCGGTGAAAAGCGAACTGTCGCGGCACCTCGGCCGCCCGGTACCGCACCACATCCTGGTGAATCTGTCGGTGATCCGCCGCCTCGGCGATGCCCTCGGCGGCCTGGAGGTGACCGTGCCGAAGCGCATGGTCTATCACGACAACACCCAGGGGCTGCACATCGACCTTCAGCCGGGACGGCAGGTGCTGCGCGGCAAGGACATCGAGGGCTTCCTGCGCTTCCGCCACGATGAACTCGGCGACATCGGCCGCCTCGATCGGCAGCGGCTGCTGCTCAAGGCCCTGTTCGACCAGATCACCCGACCCGAAAGTCTGGTGCGCCTTCCGGCCCTGCTGAGCGCCGCCGGCAAGGACCTCAAGACCGACCTGGGGCCGATGGAGATCGGTGGCCTGATCACCGCCATGGGCGGAACCCGGCTCGATGCGGAGCGACTGGGCGGCCGGCCGTTCATGCGCGATGGCATCAGCTACTGGGAAGCGGAGTGGCCCCGGCCCAGCGGCAGCACAGGCAGCACCGCCAACCGGGACCGCTACCGCGTGCTGTTCTGAGGGTCAGGGTCGGCATCGGCGACGCCCCGGGCATAGGCCGCTGGCACCAGCACCAGGAACATCCACCACCACAGCAGCACCGCCGCGGCCAGCGGCAGGCTCAGCCACCACAGCCGCAGCCAGATCCAGCTGACGGCCACCACGGCCACGCCGCTGAGGAGGATCGACCAGGGCTGGCACCACCAGGGCTTGTGACTCCAGAGGTCGGGTCCCTCAGTCATGACGACCTGCCGATGGGCTGTCCGCTGAGGGGTTGTCACCGCCATTGCCCCCCTCGCCATTGCCGTTGCCATGGGAGCGACCGTGCTGCGAGAGCACGATCAGCGCCAGGACCAGGGCCGCGGCAGCCAGCACCGGTGTGGAAGCCGCCACCGTGACCCCAAGGGCGGCGGTGAACCAGATCGAGGCGGCGCTGGTGAGACCGTGCACCTGGGGGGTGCCGTTATGGCGGCGGCCGGAGCGGTCCACCAGGATCTCACCGGTGCCGAGGAAGCCGATGCCGGTGGCCACGCCCTGGATGGCACGGCTGCGGGCATTGGCATCGGTGCCGGCCGCCAGCACCATCAGACAGGCGCTCAGGCCCACCAGTACATGCACGCGCACGCGGTTCGGCTGGGGACTGCTGAAGTGCTGGGCGCGGTTCCAGCCCACGGCGGTGCCGCACAGCACCGCCAGGCCCATGCGCAGGATCGCTTCGAGATCGGGGGTGAGCTGCAGGGGCATCGCCATCGCCCCGATCTAGGGCAGGAACGGTCCGTTGGCCATAGGCTCCCGCCAGAGCGTTGCACCCGGCAGCGCCTACCCCGGCCCCAGGCCCATGGATCCGCAGCTGCTGCGCAACTGCCTGAAGATGGCCGTGGCCGTGTTCATCACGGCGGCGATCGCTGTGCGCAGCGTGCGGATCGAGTTCATCTGGTATCCGCTGCTGGCGGTGATCATGGTCATCGACGATCAGGACGACCAGACGGTGCAGGCGGCCATGAGCCGCATCCTCGGCACCGTGGTGGGTGGCCTGGTCACCTTCCTGGTTCACACGGTGCTCAGTGGCTGGCAGGGGGTGCTGGTGTCGCTGCTGCTGATGATCCCGGTGCTGCGCGCCTTCGGCTGGCAATCGAGCCTGAGCACGGCGGGGCTGCTCAGCGTGATGTTCCTGATGATCCCGAGCCATGAGGCCCTGAACTGGAACTACGTCTTCAACCGGGCCCTCGACACGGTGGTGGGCTGCCTGGTGGCCCTGGCGGTCGGGCTGCTCTTCTGGCCGCGCACCAGCTACCACGAGCTGCGGGCCGCCGATGGCCGCCTTCGCCAGAGCATGGCCGCCCAGCTGGAGCGTTACGAGCACTGGCTGGAGCAGCCAGCGGCCACGCCCCTGCCGCCGCCGCTGAACGTGGCATCGCTGTCGGCCGATCTGGCGCGGATTGAAACGCTGGTGAACCGCGAGCGCAGCGGCCCGCGCCATCGCCGCCTGCGCGCCAGCGGCTGGGAGCGCCGCCTGACGCTCTGGCGCCAGGCGCAGCAGCACTGGATCGCCTGGGAGCGGCTGTTGAGCAGCCTGCCGCCGGGCCTCGATGGCCGCTGTCTGCCGCTGGCTGATGCGATCCGGGCCCTGGGGCATCAGTTGGCCGGATGCGTACAACCGACGCCACCCCGCGATCCGGCGGCCTGGCGTGATCTGGCCCGTGGGCGCGGGTTACCGCTGCTGCCGCTGCTGGCCCTGGCGGAAGAGCAGCGACCATTGCATGC
>RFPK01000220.1 GCA_009926195.1 Synechococcaceae bacterium WB4_1_0192
CCCACCTGTGAGCTGGAGCTGGAGATCGATGGTGAGGTGGTCGATCAGTACCGCGGCGATGGTCTGATCATCGCCACCGCCACCGGCTCAACCGGTTATTCGATGGCCGCCGGGGGGCCGATCCTGCATCCGGGGGTGGAAGCGATCGTGGTCAATCCCATCTGTCCGATGAGCCTCTCCAGCCGCACGGTGGTGGTGCCGCCGCGGTACTGATCGACCACCTCACCATCGATCTCCAGCTCCAGCTCACAGGTGGGGGCCACCTCATCGAGGCCGGGGCGCAGGTAGAAGTCGTTGAGGGCGAGGTGACACTCCTCACTGGTATCGGTACGGGCTTCGAGCATCATGCGCCGCTCCAGGGCGAAGCGGTCATCGCGCAGACGCTGCCAGAGGTCGGGCTCGAGCGCCGCAGCACTGCCCTGGGTGAGCAGCTTGCGCTCATGGGTGAGGAAGCCGAAGTGACCGCCCACGTTGAAGCAGAGCAGCGGCACCTCGAGGGGCGCCAGGTGACGGGCAGCACCGAGGACGGTGCCATCACCGCCAAGCACCACGGCCAGATCAGGCGGACCACCCTGATCGGCGAGCAGGCCCGGAAAGGGGTTGGCATGGGGCCCGCTCATGGCCACACAGACCCTGGCGCCCTGGCCGCGCAGAATCTCGGCGCTGCGGCGGGCCTGACGCAGCGCCGCCTGGCTGGCGGCACGGTGGATCAACCAGACGGAATCAAGGCGCAAGGGGAGCGATCAGGAGGGCGCAACCCCAGCCTGGCTACCAGCGCAGCAGGTTGAAACGCTCCATGTCGACCGTTTCACGGTTCCGATACAGGGAGAGCAGGATCGCCAGGCCGACGGCGGCCTCGGCGGCAGCCACGGTGATCACGAAGATCGTGAACACCTGGCCACGGATCAGCTGGCCGTCCACATAGCTGGAGAAGGCCATCAGGTTGATGTTCACCGCATTGAGCATCAGCTCGATGCTCATCAGCACGCGCACGGCGTTGCGGCTGTTGATCAGCCCCCAGACGCCGGTGCAGAACAGGGTTGCGGCCAGGGCCAGGTAGGCCTGCAGGGGAACGGTGGTGAGCTCGAGGTTCATCGGTTGGACTTCTCCAGCAGCAGGGGGGTGCGGGACTTCTCGATCAGACCCTGATCAGCCGGTTCGCCAGTGACGATGTCGGCGGCGAACACATCGCGGCGCGCCAGCACGATCGCACCGATCATCGCCATCAGCAGCAGCACCGAGGCCAGCTCGAACGGCAGCAGGTAATCGCTGAACAGGTGCTCACCGATGCGGATCGTGGCCTCCTCACCCAGCGGTTCGGGGCCGGGGGTGGCCCAGGGAGTGCTGAAGGCCACGCGCAGCAGCAGGGCGAACAGACCGGCGCAGACGGCTCCGGAGAGCAGCCGGCGCAGCGCCAGGCCCGGAATGGCCGCCAGGTTTTCCTTCTTGTTCACGAGCATGATCGCGAACAGGATCAGCACATTGACCGCGCCCACGTAGACGAGCACCTGGGCGGCGGCAACGAAGCTGGCATTCAGCAGCAGGTAGAGCCCTGCCACCGAGAGAAACACCCCGCCCAGCAGGAAGGCGGAATAGACGATGTTCGGCAGCAGCACCACGCCGAGGGCGCCGATGGCCACCGCGGCCGAGAGGGCCACGAAACAGATGAACTGGGTGGAGGAGGCAATGGTCATGGGTTGGTCTCCTCGCCGGCGGCAGGGGCGGTTTTAGCAGCAGGGGCCGCGGCGGCGGCGGATTTCGCAAGGGTTTCCAGCACCTGGGCCGGCAGCTGGCCGGCCCGGGGGCGGCTGGGATCAACCCCATGGGGATCCATCTCACCCTTGGGCAGATAGGCCAGCTCGCGCAGGGGTTGCACGGCCGGATCACTGGTCACGCTGGTGGGCAGGCGGCCGAGGGCGATGTTGTCGTAGTTGAGGCTGTGGCGGTCGAAGGCGGCCAGCTCATACTCCTCGGTCATCGACAGGCAGTTGGTGGGGCAGTACTCCACACAGTTGCCGCAGAAGATGCACACCCCGAAATCGATCGAGTAGTTGCGCAGCTCCTTCTTCTTGGTGGCCTTGTTCATCACCCAATCCACCACCGGCAGGTTGATCGGGCAGACCCGCACACACACCTCGCAGGCGATGCACTTGTCGAACTCGTAGTGGATGCGGCCGCGGTAGCGCTCCGAGGGGATCAGCTTCTCGTAGGGGTACTGCACCGTGATCGGCCGGCGGCGCAGGTGATCGAAGGTGACGGCCAGACCCTGGCTGAGGTAGTTGGCGGCACCCACCGCATCGCGGGTGTAGTCACCGACTTTCTTGAGGAACCCGAACATGGTGGGTGAACAGGGCGGACAGGACGGGTGACGGGGAGGATCAGCCGCCGAAGGCGGCCGGGAAGGCCAGTTTCAGGCCGGCGGTGACCAGCAGGTTGACCAGGGCGATCGGCAGCAGGAACTTCCAGCCCAGGTTCAGCAGCTGGTCGATGCGCACCCGTGGCACGGTCCAGCGCAGAAGGATCGCGAAGAACACCAGCAGGTAGGCCTTGAGCACGGTCATCACGATGCCGGTGGTGGCGGTGATCACCTGCACCAGCGGCGCATCGATCGGCTGGCCGGTGAGGCTCACGATCCACTCCACCGGCAGCGGGAAGCCCCAGCCGCCCAGGTAGAGCACGGCCACCAGCAGGGCCGAGAGCACCAGGTTGATGTAGCTGCCCAGGTAGAAGAGGGCGAACTTCATGCCGGCGTATTCGGTCTGGTAGCCGGCCACCAGCTCCTCCTCCGCCTCGGGCAGGTCGAACGGCAGGCGTTCGCACTCGGCCAGGGCGCAGATCCAGAAAATGGCGAAGCCCACCGGCTGGCGCCAGATGTTCCAGCTGAGGATGCCGGCTCCGGTCTGCTGGTTGACGATGTCGACCGTGCTGAGCGAGTTGCTCATCATCACCACGGCCAGCACCGCCAGGGCCAGGGGGATCTCGTAGCTGATCGACTGGGCGGCGGCGCGCAGGCCCCCCAGCAGCGAGTACTTGTTGTTCGAGGCATAGCCGGCCATCAGCAGGCCGATCGGCTGGATGCTGCTGAGGGAGATCCAGAGGAAGATGCCCACGCCCACGTTGCTGATCAGCAGCTGCTGGCCGAAGGGCACCACCAGCCAGCTGAGGATCACCGGCACCAGCACCAGCACCGGGCCGAGCGTGAACAGCAGGCCATCGGCACGGGCCGGGATGATGTCCTCCTTGAACAGCAGCTTGAGGCCATCGGCCAGGGGCTGGAGGATGCCGAGGGCACCGGCGTACTCGGGGCCGATGCGCTGCTGCACGGCGGCAGAGATCTTGCGCTCCAGCCAGACGTTCACCAGCACGCCCACCACGGCTGCCACCAGCACGGTGAGCATCGGCAGGGGAAGCCAGAGCAGGTGGGCAGCACCCGGCGACAGGCCGAAGCCCTGGAGCAACTGGGTGAAGCTGCTCTCCAGGTCGAGGCCCGGACTCACGACGGCAGGGGGAATCACCATGCGTGGCACTTGGATGGGGGCAACTTAGGCCGCCGCAGCGGTGAGCTGGTCAGGCGGTGGCGATCCGCAGCTCAGCGGGCCTCGATCGGCTGCCATTGGCGGCCGCTGGAACCGGTG
>RFPK01000023.1 GCA_009926195.1 Synechococcaceae bacterium WB4_1_0192
GCCCTGATGGCTGCTGGTGAGCTGCGGCTCCGCCCCGGTGTGGCCCGCCTGATCGGCGCTGCGGCGTCCGCTGGACTACCCCAGGCGATTGTCACCACCAGTGGTCGCAGCGCCGTGGCCGCCCTGCTGGAACGCCTCCTGCCCCAGTTGGGCGACCGGATCCAGCTGTGTATCTGCGGGGAGGATGTGGGGCGCAAGAAACCAGACCCCGAGGCCTATCACCTGGCCCTGGCCCAGCTGAAGCTCCCCCCTCAATGCGTGATCGCCATCGAGGACTCGGGCAATGGTGTGGCCGCTGCCCATGGCGCTGGCCTGGCGGTGCTGGTGACCCGCAGTCTCGCCAGTGCTGCTGAACCGGCCTCCGTCTTCAGTGCCGCCGCCGCGCAGCTCGATCACCTCGGCGAGCCGCAGCAGCCCTGCACGGTGTTGCAGGGACCCGCTTGCCCCGAGGGGTTGGTCACGCTCTCCTGGTTGCAGGACCTCCTGGCCCAGCCATGACGCCCCCACCGTTTCAGGCCACCCGCTTCGAGCGTCTGCAGCGGCAGCTGGCCGACCTGCTGTTTGCAGGCCTGCGCGGCAGCTGGCGCCGCCGCAGCCTGGTGCTGCTGGCCCTGCTGGTGGGCTTCTATGGCGCTCAGAACCTCACCGCCCTCTGGTTGGAGCGCATCGGTCTGCGGCCGGTGGTGGCGCTTGTGGTGTTGCTGCTGGTGGAGTTGGTGGTGCGTCTGCGCACGCGGCTGGTGGCGGAGCGGCCAGCTCTGGTGTGGTTGCTGCTCGATAATCTTCGCCTCGGGCTGGTCTACGGCCTGGTGCTGGAGGCCTTCAAGCTGGGCTCATGAGTGCAACCCCGGCCCCGCAGATCGCCGCTGCTGATCCCCTGCCGGCGCTGCTGGTGCAGGAGTGCAGGCGCCACATTGCCGCCGGCCATCGGCCGGTGCTGGGGCTCAATGGTCCAGTGGGGGCGGGCAAGAGCACCCTCTCGGCCTGCCTGCGCGAGAGCTTTGCCAGCGCCGGGCTGCGGCTGGCGGTGGCCTCGATCGACGATGCCTACCTACCGCTGCCACTCCGTCGCAGCCGCATGGCGGGCAACCCATTCGGCGTCAGCCGCGTGCCGCCCGGAAGCCATGATCCCTCGGCTCTGCTGGAGCCGATCCGGTGCTGGCGCCAGCAGCATGCGGGCGAAGGCGTTCAGGCCGGCGCCTGGCTGACGCTGCCGCGCTTCGACAAGCGGCTCTGCGGCGGTGAGGGTGACCGGGTTGAGGATTGGCAGGGTGAGGCGGATGTCGTCCTGCTGGAGGGATGGCTGCTCGGCTGCCGTCCGGTCAGCAGCAGCGTTCTGCTGGCATGGTCGGAGCAGCAGGGACTGGAAAAGGCTCAACAGATCTGGCTGTTGCGTTGCAATGAGGCGCTTCGCGATTACCAGCCCCTCTGGGATGTCCTCGATGCCCTGCTGATGCTCTGGCCGAGGGACTGGCGCTCACCGCGCCGTTGGCGACTCCAGGCCGAATCGCGTCAGCGGAGGGCCGGCGGGGGGTGGCTCACGCCTCCAGAGCTGGAGCGGATCGTTCAGGCCAGCCTGGGATCTCTGCCGCCCGAGCTCTACGTGTGGCCTCTGCTGTCTTCAGCGTTCTGGATCAGGGAATTGGATGGGCGTCGCCGCTGTCTGTGGCAGGGCAGCGGCGACGCCATGGTCGAGCGCCTGACTCAGCCCTCGTCGTCCTGCTCTTCAGCAACGGGGTAGACGAAGCCCTGGGCGCGACCGCTCAGCACGGCCTTACCGATCGACAGGGCCTTGCGTGCGGCCACAGCAGCCTTGCCTTTCCAGGTGGCGTGGCGCTGGTTGCGCTTGCCCTTGGAGGTTTTCTTCTTGGGAACAGCCATCCCGCTCGCTTTTTGCCAAACCAGGATTTTCTGTTGCCGTCCTGCCTTTCGTCAAATCGCTAAGCTCGATCGAGCAGCAGAACCCTGTGAGCAACGGCTTTTCCCCGGGGTCCAAGCCGGCAGCCGGACCTGATCCAACGCAGGTGCAGCCCCCCAGTCTTTGGCGCGAGCTTGGCCTTGAGCGGGCGCCGGCCCCCAGTTACAGCCAGCTCCTTCAACAGCTGCGCCATGGACAGGGGCCGCAGCGCATCAAGGATCTTGAGCTGTCGATGGCTCAGCGTCAGGTCACGGTCCGTTATGCCGACGGCCGGCGCGTTCAGGTGCCGGTGTTCAACAACGACCAGTTGCTGCTGCGCACGGCCCAGGAGGCGCGCATTCCCCTCAGCGTCCGCGACGACCGTCAGGACGAAGCGATGGCCGGTCTGGTGGCCAACGGCCTTCTGCTGCTGTTGCTTCTCGGTGGCCTGGCTCTGCTGATCCGGCGCTCGGCTCAGGTGGCCAATCGTGCGATCGGGTTCGGCCGTAGCCAGGCCCGCGTGGTGGAGGCGGAAGCGGCCGTGCCGGTCCGCTTTGAGGATGTGGCCGGCATCAATGAGGCCAAGGAGGAGCTCCAGGAGGTGGTCACCTTCCTCAAGGAACCCGAACGCTTCACCGCCGTCGGTGCCCGGATTCCCAAAGGGGTGCTCCTGGTGGGACCTCCCGGTACCGGTAAGACCCTGCTGGCCAAGGCGATCGCCGGTGAGGCGGGTGTGCCCTTCTTTTCGATGGCGGCGTCCGAGTTTGTCGAGCTGTTCGTCGGGGTCGGCGCCAGCCGTGTGCGCGACCTGTTCCGGCGCGCCAAGGAGAAGGCCCCCTGCATCGTGTTCATCGATGAGATCGATGCGGTGGGACGCCAGCGCGGCGCTGGCATCGGTGGCGGTAACGATGAGCGGGAGCAGACCCTCAACCAGCTGCTCACCGAGATGGATGGCTTTGCTGACAACTCCGGTGTGATCCTCCTGGCCGCCACCAACAGGGCCGATGTGCTTGACGCCGCCCTGATGCGCCCTGGCCGCTTTGACCGACGCATTCACGTCGATCTTCCCGACCGTCGTGGCCGGGAGGCGATCCTGGCGGTCCACGCCCGCTCCAGACCCCTGGCTGCTGAGATCTGCCTGGCGGACTGGGCCAGTCGTACCCCCGGGTTCTCCGGCGCCGATCTCTCCAATCTGCTGAATGAGGCGGCGATCCTCACGGCCCGGCGTGAGCAGTCCTGCATCGATGAGCAGGCGATGCACGATGCCCTGGAGCGCATCACCATGGGCCTGACCGCAGCGCCCCTGCAGGACAGTGCCAAGAAGCGCCTGATCGCCTATCACGAGATCGGCCATGCCCTGCTCACCACCCTGCTGCCAGCGGCTGATCGCCTCGACAAGGTGACGCTGCTGCCCCGGGCCGGCGGTGTGGGCGGCTTCGCCCGCACCATGCCGGATGAGGACGTTCTCGATTCCGGCCTGATCAGCAAGGCCTATCTGCAGGCCCGGATGGTGGTGGCGATGGGGGGGCGTGCCGCGGAGCTGCTGGTGTTCGGCCCGAGTGAGATCACCCAGGGGGCCAGCGGCGACCTGGAACTGGTGAGCCGGATCGGCCGCGAGATGGTCACCCGCTATGGCTTCTCCAGCCTTGGCCCGCTGGCCCTGGAATCGGATGGGGCCGAGGTCTTCCTCGGTCGGGACTGGCTTCGGGCTGAACCCCACTACTCCCGCGAGACCGGGAATCGCATCGATGCCCAGGTGCAGCAGCTGGCGCGGCAGGCGCTTGACCAGGCCCTGTCCATGCTCCGCCCGCGCCGCGCCCTGATGGATGAGCTGGTGGATCTGCTGATTGAGCGTGAAACGATCGATGGCGACCTGTTCGTCGCGGTGGTCCAGCGCACAGTCTGTGGTGATGAAGCACCGGCGCTTGCCCTCAGCCGCACCATCTCCTGACCGCAGCAAGACCAAGATCACCGCTCCTGGCAAGATCGGAGCCACCTCTGAGATCGGCATGGCAGCTGCGGATCAGGCAAATCTTCCTGCTGCCTCTGTTGAGCTGGACTGCGTGCGATCTGCGGCGCGTTGGCTGATGCGGAGCTGCATAGGCTCGCTCCAGCCTTTCTGCTCGTGGTGGCGCTGCTCGTTGTTCTGCGCAGCTGGTGGCGCTCTTGGCGAGCTCGCCGCACTCTGTTTCGGCTGGGTCTCGGGGCTAAGCATTCTCTGCCTGAGCTGAGTCTGAGGGCTGTTCAATCCGGTCGAAAGCTGGTGCGATTCGCGATCCTTGTGCCGGCCCATGGGAAGTCACGTGTGATTGCCAATGCACTGATTCGCCTGTCAGGCCTCAATTATGATCCTCGATTCTTTTCGGTGTACGTGATTGCTGATGCACACGAAAAGCCTGTAGCAGGAGGGCCGCCGACGGCGCAGATCGCATCGGCTTTGGCTGATCTTCTCAATCGCTCGCTGGAGCACCCGGTCTTTCATGTGCTGCATAGTCCTGAACATGGTGATGGCCGGATCTCGAATGCTGGTGTGCCAGCGCTGGCATCCAGTCAGGGGCGCGCCCTGAATGTCGCGCTCCGGCACCTGCAGGGTCTGCCGATGCTTCCCGATCTGATTGGTGTTCTCGATGCGGACGGACGTCTGGATCCGGATGGTCTGATTGAGGCGGGCTGACGCTATCTCGTTGATGGTTCACGTCTGCTCCAAGGGCCTGTGTTTCAGGTGGCCAGGCTTGATCGGGTCGATCTCTTCGGTGTAATGGCTGGCCTTGAAAATCCGATCAATCACTTGCCCTTTCTGGCATCTCAATTGTGCAGTCGTTATGGTAATTCGTGGCTTCTTTCTGGTGCTAATTATTTCATCTGTCCTCGCTTGTTGCTCGCAGTCGGTGGTTGGCGCAGTCAGGTCCCTGAAGAGGCTGCCGATCTTGGTCTCCGTCTTTTCCTGCGCTACCGCATCCGTGCCGACCGGCTGGCCTGTGCTCAGCTGAAGCAGTCATCACCTTCCCCGGCGGTCTCCCTGAAGCAGAGCCAACGCTGGCTGCGCGGCCATCTGCAGCTGCTGCTGCAGATCAGGCAGTCGTCGCTGACGGGCGTGACCAGGCTGCGGCTTTACGGGCAGGTGATCCAAGCTCTGATCAGTGGTCCACTGACGGTGCTGTCATCGTTGTTCTGTTCTTGGTGCTGGCCTTGCTCAACCTTGAATCTGAGACGCCTTCGATCGGGGTCTGCGGCTCGTCCTCCTCTATCGGCTCGCCTCAGACCGAACGGCATGCAGTGTTGAGGAGATGGTCTTTCAGGCCCCAGCGCTGGCGGGGGCGAAGCGGATGTCCAGGCTGCGTAGATGGGTGTGCAGGCCGGCATCCTGGATCGGCAACAGCCAGGCGGGTTCTCCGCTTTCATTGACGTGGGAGTGCCAGTGCCCCGGTGGGGTGATGAAGGCGCCACCGGCTTCCCAGTCCAGTCGTCTGGGGTTGCGGATGGTCCCATCAGCCGCCAGCTCGGTACCCACCAGCGTGTACACACCAGGTTTGCAGTCGACAATCAGATCCAGGGCCACGGATTGGTGACGATGGGGAGCCTGAACAGCTCCCGGTGGCACCATGCCGAACATGGCCCAAAGCACATGGGTCACGGTGCGTGTGCTGGACAGGTCGCGGTTGGCGAGCAGCAGGCTGAGGCGGTTGCCGCTTGCGCTGCCCGGCTTGGCAGCCAGATTCTGCAGTTCAGCCCTCAGCCAGGTTCCGGCGTAATGGGTGGCTTCAAAGCGTGACTGGCTGGGGGTGACGCCGAGGTAGTCGAGCAGCGGCCCATCGTGGACCCAGTACAGCACGCTTGTGCTGTCTGCCTGCAGCTGCGGTGGTGCACCTGCAGGCAGCACGAAGAGATCCCCCTGCTGCCATGGCTGAGACCAGCCGGCTGTGTGGCCATCAGCCGGTCGATGACAGGTTCCGTTGCCGGAGAGCACAAAGAACAAGGAGCTGGGGGTCTGCGGTGAACGGACGCTCCGGCGTCAGGGTCATCGGCCGCTTCTCCTCAGAACTGAGACAGCTCTCACCCCACCCTATTCAATCGATGGGCGGTCCTGAGGGGCCGGTCTCCTGCGTCTGTGCTTGCCCGGGCCATGGGTTCCGGAGTGGTCAGCCTCCAGCCACGGCGAGGACGATCGACACCTCATCGCCATCCTTGAGGCTGGTGGTCTGGTTGTCCTTGAAGCGGATGTCCTCGCCGTTCACGTAGATGTTCAGGAAGCGGCGAAGGGTGCCGCTCTCATCGCACAGCCGTTCCTGGATGCCGGGATAACGGCCGTTCAGAGCTTCGATCAGCTCGTTGATGCTGCCGGCCTCGAGTTCGACGCTGGCTTCGTTGTTGGTGGACTTCTGCAGCGGGGTGGGGATCAGAACCTGAACGGCCATGGATCGTTGGAAGGAAGGCGGGAACGGTTGGTGGGTGCGGCACAGGATTGCCGCGCCTGAGCAGACAACTCAGCCGGCGGCCTGCTTGGCCAGCGCCTGTTGCCAGGCGGTATTGAAACTGTCGAGCTGCGCTTCGATCGTGTAGGGCTTGCCGATGGCATCAACCACGGCTTCGGTGGTCTTGAGACCGTTGCCGGTGATGTAGGCCACGGTGCGCTCTTCGGGGTTGATCTTGCCCTGCTCCACCAGTTTCTTGAGGACGGCGATGGTGGTACCGCCTGCAGTTTCGGTGAACACGCCTTCGGTTTCCGCCAACAGCTTGATACCGTCGACAATCTCGGCATCGCTCACATCGGCGATGTTGCCGCCGGTGCGATTGGCGATGTCAATGGCGTAGGGGCCATCAGCGGGGTTGCCGATCGCGATCGATTTGGCAATCGTATTGGGCTTCACCGGGGTGATGAAGTCGCGACCTTCACGGAAGGCCGTGGCGATCGGATTGCAGCCCTCAGCCTGGGCGCCGCTGAAGCGCACGGCCTTCTCCTCCACCAGGCCGCATTTGATGAATTCATCAAAACCCTTGCGGATCTTGGTGAAGAGCGAGCCGGAGGCCAGCGGCGCCACGATGTGATCGGGAAGCTCCCAGCCGAGTTGTTCGATCACCTCGTAACCAAGGGTCTTGGACCCTTCGGAGTAATAGGGGCGCAGGTTGATGTTCACGAAGCCCCAGCCGTAGGTATTGGCCACTTCCGAGCACAGGCGATTCACCTGGTCGTAGTTGCCCTTCACCGCCATCAGGGTCGGGTTGTAGATCAGTGTGCCGAGTACCTTGCCCAGCTCAAGATCACTGGGGATGAAAACGCAGCATTCCAGGCCGGCGTGGGCGGCGATGGCGGCTGTCGAGTTGGCCAGGTTGCCGGTGGAGGCGCAGCTCACCGTCTTGAAACCGAGCTCGCGGGCGCGGGTCAGGGCCACGCTGACCACCCGGTCCTTGAAGGAGAGCGTCGGCATGTTGACGCCGTCGTTCTTGATGTAGAGGCTCTTCAGGCCCAGCCGTCGGGCCAGGTTGTCCGCCTTGAGCAGCGGCGTGAATCCCGTGCCGACATCGATCGGATCGCCTTCGATCGGCAGGAAATCGCGGTAGCGCCAGATCGAGGCGGGGCCGGCCTCGATGGTGGCGCGACTGACCCGGTTGCGGATCGCCTCGTAGTCGTAGACCACTTCCAGGGGCCCGAAACAGACGTCCTCGCAGACGTGCAGGGCACCGGCCGCGTAGTCGTGGCCGCATTCCTTGCAGCGCAGCCCGGTGAAGGTGGCGCGGGAGAGGGTTGCCGTCACGATTGAAGGTCAACAGTGTGTGGACGCTAGCAGTGGCCGACCAAGGGCCTGACTAAAGCCGAGTCGGAGGATCGGGATTTTTGTGTGATCGGGTCCCGGGTCTGGCAAGCCGGTGTTCTCCTGTGTCTTGACCCTGGCCCCGCGCTTCCTAGCCTCACCAGGTGGCTGATACCCCGCTTTCCCTGTCCCGCGTCCTGCGTCTGCTGGCCGCCGGCGTCGTCGCCCTAGGGCTGCTGGTTCTGTTGCCGCGCCTGGCGGTGGAGACCCAGTGGTTCGCCCAGTTCGGTGCCCAGGCCGTGCTCTGGCGCCGCTGGATGTTCCAGCTGCTGGCCTTTGCCGTCGTCATGGGGCTGGGTGTGCCTCTGCAGCTGCAGCAGCTCAACCGCTGCTGGCGCCTGCGTCAGGAGGCTCCGCGCAAGCAACTGCCATCGGCGCCCCTGGTGGCCTTGTCTCCCCGTCCGTTGCTGGCGGTGCTGATGGCGCTGCTGCTGCTGCTGGCCGGCGGCCTCACCTATCTGTTGGTTCAGGCGAAGGATCTGATCGCTGCTCCTTTCAGTGGCCGGGTCATCACCGGGATTCCGGTGCTGGCGGATCTGCCGCCCTGGCTGTTCGTCGGCCTGGCGGCCGGCCTGCTGCTGCCCTTGCTGCTCTGGCCGCTGACGACCTTGCGCATCACCCTGGCGGCGGCCCTGGCCGGCTCGGCCACCGCCATTGCCAGGGGCTGGAGCCTATGGCTGCCGGCACTTCTGGCCGTTCCGTTCGCAGAGCGGGATCCCGTGACGGGGTTTGACCTCAGCTTCACGGTGCTCCAGCTCCCGGCCCTGCATCTGCTGGTGAGCGTGGTGCTGGCCCAGGCGGTGGTCGGTCTGGCGGGATGTCTCTGGCTCACCTTCAGTGAGGGCACCAGCCTCTCCGATCTTCGTTTCCCTGGCCTCAGCCGTCAGCAGCAGCGGGTGCTGCAGCCCCAGCTCGCGGTGCTGGCCCTGATGGCGGCCCTCAGCAATGCCCTGGCGCCCTTTGATCTGATGGTGAGCGGCAGCGGCGTGGCCTCCGGCGCCGGTTTCGTGGATCTGCACGTGCGGTTGCCGCTGCGGCTTCTGCTGGCAGCGCTGCTGCTGCTCACCAGCCTCGGCCTGTTGGTGCCCCTGCCGCGGCAGTGGTTGCGGCGCGGTGCCCTCATTCCTCTGGCCACCACGGCCCTGGCGGTGCCATTGGTGGAGTGGATCGTGGCGCCTCTGGTGCAGCGCATCTGGGTGCAGCCGCGGGAACTGGCCCTGGAGACCCCCTATCTGCGCCGTTCGATCGCTGCCACCCGGCGCGCCTTCGGGCTGGAGTCCGTCCAGCAGGTCACGCTGGAGCCGAGGCAGCGCCTCACATCGGCTGATCTGGCCTCCGCTCCTGGCACCCTCAGCAACATTCGCCTCTGGGACAGCAAGCCGCTGCTGGAGGCCAACCGACAGCTCCAGCAGCTCCGTCTCTACTACCGGTTTCCCTCGGCGGCCGTTGATCGCTATCCCCTCAGCGGCGATCCCGGCCGGCAGGGCTCCCAGCAGGTCCTGATCGCCGCCCGCGAACTCGACACCGGAGCGCTGCCCAAGGATTCGCGCACCTGGCTGAATCGCCATCTGGTGTTCACCCACGGCTATGGCTTCACGGTGTCCACGGTGAATGCCTTCGGACCCGATGGGTTGCCGCTCTACTTCGTCAAGGATCTCGGCCGCAGTGGCAAGGTGCAGGGGATTCCCCAGCTGGGGATCAGCACCCCTGCGGTGCGCCGTGCCCTGCCGGTGGGGCTGCCGCGGCTCTACTTCGGTGCCGCCCGCGCCCCCTATGTGATCGCCCCCACGCAGGTGCGTGAGTTTGATTACCCCGAAGGCGATCTCAATCTCTACTCCCATTACGACGGCCGTGGTGGTGTCCCCATCCACGGGCCGCTCGATCGCTTGATGGCGGCGGCCTATCTGCCGGAGCCGCGGCTGTTGTTCACGGGCTCGTTGACGCCACGGTCCCGACTGTTGCTGCGCCGCCAGGTGAACGATCGGCTCGCTGCCCTGGCCCCGTTCCTGCGCTTCGAGAGTCAGCCCTACCTGGTGACGGCCCGTGTCGCCGGCAGTCCCGGCTACGACCCGCGCCATCACCAGTACTGGATGCTCGATGGCTTCACCGTGAGCCGCAGCTACCCCTACTCCGATGCCAATAGCTCCGGCATCCGCTATTTCCGCAACCCGGTCAAGGCGGTGGTCGATGCCTACAACGGTCAGGTTTGGCTGTATGTGAGCGACTCCCGCGATCCGGTGCTGCGCACCTGGCGTCGTGCCTTTCCCGAACTGTTCCGCCCGCTCTCGGCGATGCCGCCGGAATTGCTCAGCCATATCCAGGTCCCCCAGAGCCAGTTCCAGGTGCAGGCCGAGCGTCTGCTGCGCTACCACGTCACCGATGTGCGCACCTTCTACAACGGCGATGACGTCTGGTCGATTCCGCTGGAGATCTACGGTTCCGCCAATACGCCGGTGCGCCCGTATCACGTCACTGTGCAACTCCCCGGTCAGAGCAAGCCGGAGTTTGTGTTGCTGCTGCCGTTCACACCCCTCAAACGGCCCAACATGGTGGGCTGGCTTGCGGCCCGCAATGACCCACCCCACTACGGAGAGCAATTGCTGGTGCGCTTCCCCCAGCAGCGTCTGCTGCTCGGTCCCCAGCAGATCTCGGCCCTGATCGAACAGGATCCGTCCATCAGCTATCAGTTCGGTCTGTGGAACCGCGAGGGCTCGCGCCTGATCCACGGCAACCTGCTGGTGTTGCCGGTGGGCCGGGGTCTGCTCTATGTCGAGCCGATCTACCTGCAGAGCAAGAACAATGACCTGCCCACGCTGGTGCGGGTGGTGGTCACTGACGGGACCCGCTTCGTGATGGAGCGCAACCTCGATGATGCTCTCACCAGGCTCACCGGCACCGCTCCGGTGCCTGTTCCGACCCCGGCGCTGCCGGCAACGCCATGAAAAAGGGGCCCTTGCGGGCCCCGGCTGAACGATCACCTGGATCGCTTCATTGGATCAGCGAATCAGGCAGCCACGGCGGTCTTGGGGTCGAGTTCGCCCTTGGCGTACAGACCGGCGTAGTAGTTGATGTCGCGCTGCTTGATCTTGCTGGCGTTGCCGGCGCACCAGAACTGCTGGTAGCGATCGAGGCACACCTGCTTCATGTAGGCCCGGGCGGGCTTGTTGAAGTGGCGGGGATCGAAGTTGGCGGGATCCTTGGCAGCGGCCTCACGGATGGCGGCGGTGAAGGCCAGGCGGTTGTCGGTGTCGATGTTCACCTTGCGCACGCCGTTGCGGATGCCTTCCTGGATCTCCTCCACGGGCACGCCGTAGGTCTCGGGGATGGCACCGCCGTACTTGTTGATCATGTCCAGCCATTCCTGGGGAACGGAGCTGGAGCCATGCATCACCAGGTGGGTGTTGGGGATGGCCTTGTGGATCTCGGCGATGCGGCTGATGGCCAGCACTTCACCGGTGGGCTTGCGGGTGAACTTGTAGGCGCCGTGGCTGGTGCCGATGGCGATCGCCAGGGCATCCACCTTGGTCTTGGCCACGAAGTCGGCGGCCTCGGCGGGGTCGGTCAGCAGCTGGCTGTGGTCGAGCTTGCCCTCGAAACCATGGCCGTCCTCGGCTTCGCCCATGCCGGTTTCCAGGGAGCCCAGGCAGCCGAGCTCACCTTCCACGCTCACGCCGATGGCGTGGGCCACATCCACCACTTCCTTGGTGACGGCCACGTTGTACTCATAGCTGGCCGGGGTCTTGGCGTCGGCCATCAGCGAGCCGTCCATCATCACCGAGGTGAAGCCGTTGGCGGCGGCGCCGTAGCAGGTGGCGGGGCTGTTGCCGTGGTCCTGGTGCATCACCACCGGGATGTCGGGGTAGGTCTCGACGGCGGCCAGGATCAGGTGGCGCAGGAAGCTCTCACCGGCGTACTGACGGGCGCCGCGGGAGGCCTGCAGGATCACCGGGGAGTCGGTCTCATGGGCCGCCTCCATGATCGACTGCACCTGCTCCAGGTTGTTCACGTTGAAGGCAGGGATGCCATAGCCGTTCTCAGCGGCATGGTCGAGCAGCAGCCGAAGCGGGACGAGCGCCATGGGAGACCTCAAGGGAGATTGCGGGGGATCCTAACCGGCGCCTTCCGAGCCTCCGGCGCTGCGGTGCGGCGGCTGTGGCCGCTTCGGGGGTGTCTCAGAGCACCTGGCGCAGGCCTGTGTCGGCCGACACCAGCGCCAGGTCGCAGACGCGCTGGCTCAGCGCCGCCTCCGCCAGACCAGGCACCATCGGCCGGCCTTCGCGGATCGCCTCGGCCCACCACTGGATCAGTCGCTGCACCGGCGCGATGCGGCCATCGGGCCAGGTGCGCTCGAAGGCCAGGGCTGGATCCTCCCGGATCGGCTGCAGGTTGCCGGCGTCCGGGCCGCTGGCGCTGGCGCGCTGCAGACTGAAGCCGTGGACGTAGTCGGCCTGGTTGGCGGAGCCCAGCACAAGGCTGCCCTCGCTGCCGTAGAGCTCGATCCAGTAGCCGCGGCCGGGCCGGGTCACCGCCGCCAGGCTCACCTGGGCGGGCAGTCGTTGGCCGTCTGCGGTCTCCAGCTCCAGCTGCAGCAGGGCGATGTCCTCGGCGTCCACCGCCCCCAGCCGGCCGCTGCCATCGGCCAGGGGGCGGTGCGGGATCGCCAGGCTGCGGCTGGCGCTGACGCTGCGGGTCGGACCGATCAGCCAGTGCAGGGTGTCGATGGCGTGGGTGCCGAGGGAGCCGAGCACGCCGCCGCCGGCTGCCCGCTGGGAGTACCAGTTCCAGGGCCGGGCCGCATCGGCCCGGCTGCCCATCAACCAGTCGAGCTTCAGCAACCAGGGGGCGCCCACCGGGGTCTCCTGCAGCAGCGCGGCCAGCTGCTGAAAGCAAGGGACGGCCCGGTATTCGAAATCGACCGCCACCGTGACCCCTGCCGCCAGGGCCTGGCGCTGCAGCTCCTCGATCTGGTCGGCGTCAAGAGCCACGGGTTTCTCCAGCAGCAGGTGCTTGCCGGCGGCGATGGCGGCCTGGGCCAGGGCAAACCGTGGTTGGGGTGGGGTGGCGATCACCAGTGCCTCGACGCGCGGATCCTCCAGCAGGACGTTGAAGTCGGTGCTGCCCGGCAGCTCAGCGGCGGTGCAGGCCTGATCAAGCCGCTCCCGCCGGGGGTGCCAGAGGGCCACCGGTTCGGTGAGCGGACAGTCGCGCAGGGCCGGCAGGTGCACCTTCTCGCCGAAGCCGAGCCCGGCGATGGCCACGCCGAGGGGACGCTGTAGCGAAGGGGAGGGAGTCACGGGGCGCGCCTGCTGGTGATCAGGAGACTGCCAGCCGGTCGGCCCAGGTGGCGCACACCTCTGCCAGGGTCTCCTCGATCAGGCCATCGCCGGCGGCAGCCTGCCAGTGGCTGCCCCATTGGGGGATCCCGTTGATCGAGGTGTCACGGAACAGGGACTGGCCGCAATCCACTTCCATCACGTAGAGCTCGCTGGCGGCGGGTCGCGCCGACGGGTCAGGGCTCTGGTCTGCATCGGCCGCCGGCGGTTGGAAGCGGCTGAGCACGGAGAGATTGCCGTTGCGGTTGAGGCGCAGGCTGCCGGCATCCCACCACTGGCGCCCCTCGGCGGTGGCCGGGACCTCGTGCCAGTCGACCGGACCGGCCCAGGCCGGCTCCGCCAGTCCCAGCTCGATGCACAGCAGCAGGGCCGTCAGCAGTCCCAGGAGTCGGCGCGCGGTCACGATCATGCCGCCACCGTGCGCCTGCAGCCGTGCATGGTCAGCAGGCTCGCCAGGGTGCTGCGCAGGCGCGTGCGCGGCACGATGTGGTCCACAAAGCCGTGGTCGCGTAGGTATTCAGCGGTCTGAAAGTCGTCCGGCAGCTTTTCGCGCAGGGTCTGCTCGATCACGCGGCGGCCGGCAAAGCCGATCAGCGCCTTCGGTTCAGCCAGGATCAGATCCCCCAGCATGGCGAAGCTGGCGGTCACGCCACCGGTGGTGGGGTGGGTGAGCAGTGGCATGTAGAGCAGTTCGGCCTGGCGGTGCCGTTCCAGGGCCCCGGAGATCTTGGCCATCTGCATCAGTGAGAGCATCCCCTCCTGCATGCGGGCGCCACCGGAGGCGCAGACGATCAGCACCGGCACCCGGCGGGCGGTGGCTGCTTCGATCAGCCGGGTGAGCTTCTCGCCCACCACCGAGCCCATCGAGCCACCCATGAAGCGGAAGTCCATCACCCCCAGCGCCAGGGGGATTCCCTCGACGCGGCAGAAGCCGGTGATCACGGCATCCTTCAGACCGGTGCTGCGCTGGGTGTCGCGGATCCGATCGGCATAGCTGCGTCGGTCCTTGAAGGCGAGCGGATCGGTGGGTGCCAGGTCGACATCGAGGGCCTCGAAGCTGCCCTCATCGGCGATCAGGCGGATCCGCTCCTCGCTGAAGATGCGGTGGTGGTAGCCACAGCCGCTGCAGACGCTGGCGTTGGCGGCCAGGTCCTTGCGATACACCACAAGCCCGCATTCCGGGCACTTGCTCCAGAGGCCGTCCTCTTCGTTCACGTCCTGGGCATTGCGCACCGCCGGTGCGGTCTTGCGGCGATCGGCGAACCAGTCGAACAGCGACATGGGAAGGCGGTGTCGGCAGGAGTCAATCAGCCCATTAAAGGCGCCTCAGCCGCCCCCGACCGCCCTCAGCCACTGAGCCATCCCCCCAGAAGCGGCTGCAGCAGGTCCAGCCAGAGGCCATTGCCACCCACCCATAGCGCCAGGCCAGCCCCAGCCAGGAAGGGGCCGAACGGGAAGGGTTGGCCCCGTTTCAGCCGGCCGCTGAGCAGGCCGATCAGGCTGAAGCCGGCGCCACTGAACACCGCCAGGGTCAGCGCCAGTCCAAGGCCGCTGAGGCCGAGCCAGGCGCCCAGC
>RFPK01000221.1 GCA_009926195.1 Synechococcaceae bacterium WB4_1_0192
GGGACTCGCTGTCGCCAGCACCTCAGGGCAACGTCCAGGACGACACCTGGCGGTTGGCGCTGGTGGCGTGTTCAGGATCGAGCTGATCCAGGGCCTCAAGCCCTGGCAGGGGCAAGAGCCGCAGCCCCTCCTCGCCATAGGCGGTGTGACCTGTGAAGAACTCCTCGGGGCTGAGGCGCTCCTCCTCGATCAGAGAGGAGGGCTCGAAGCTGCTGGCAAAGATCTGCCCCGCATAGCTGCGCATCGCCTCGCGCGAATCGGGGCCGCCGAGGGTGGCGGAGGTGCCCACGCACACCAGCTCGTCGCCGGGGCACTGGAGCCGATCGCGCAGACGGCGGATCAGGCAGGCGAGGTCTGTGCCCTGGGCACCATCGAAGGTGTGGAACTCATCCACCACCAGATAGCGGAGCGTGCTGCTGCCATCAGGGAGGCGACCGTTGTGCTCCCACAGGCCCTGCACATGGGGCTGAATCAGCAGGTAGTCGAGCTGCTTGTAATTGGTGAGCAGGATGTCAGGCGGGGCTTTCTTCAGGGCCTCCTTGTCGGTGATCACGCTGGTGGCGGTCATCGCCGCCGTGGGCGCGTCGTCAGACGCACCGATGTAGAGGCCAGCGCGCAGGCCCGCGAGGGCTGGGGTGGTGTGGATCAGATCGGCGATGCGCCGGGCCTGGTCGGTGGCCAGGGCGTTCATCGGGTAGATCAGGATCGCCTTGATGCCCCGCTGGCCCTGCGCCTGTTGCTGGCGGCAGTGCTCGAGCAGCGGCAGCAGGAAGCACTCGGTTTTGCCCGAGCCAGTGCCGGTGGCCACCAGGGTGTTGCGCGGACTGCCGGGCAGCAGCCGATCAAAGGCTTTTTCCTGGTGCCGGTAGGGCGGGAAGGGGAGCGGAATCTCGGGAAACCAGTTGCGACCGCTGCCCTGATGGAAGGGCAAGGCCACCGATACGTAGGGCCCCTTGAGCAGCTGATCACGCTGGGCCAGGAACCGATCGATCAGGCCCGCGAAGCCCGGCGTGGTGGGGTGGAACGCGGTGCGGATGGCATCGCTGGCCACCTGCTCCAGTTCGCTGGCAACAACGGAGGGGATCAAGAGGCGCGGCAGATCTGCACCTTCAGATTAGGCGGGACCCAATAGCGCCCAGCGCTCTGGCCTATGCAGTGATTGCATCGAAAGCCCAGAGCAGGTCCAGGTAGGACGCGATGCCAACCCGGCAGCGCGAGGAGCTCCCGCGGATCGGGCTAGCATTGCTATCGAGCATGGAGGCATTGATGGCAGACCTGCTGGTGCGTGGCGTTGAGGACGGGATCGTGCAGGCGCTCAAGAAGCGGGCTGGAGCTCATGGCCGCAGTGCCGAAGCTGAGCACCGGGCCATATTGGCGGCGGCTTTGCTAAGCCCACCGCGCCGCAATCTGGCGGAACTGTTGGCTGCCATGCCGGATGTGGGGCTCGATGCCGACTTCGAGCGACATGTTGACACTTCAGGGGCCGCTGATGTTTTTGGTTGACACCGCTTGCTGATGTTTTTGGTTGACACCAATGTGATAAGCGAGGTCCGCAAGGGGAAGAGGGCTGATCCTGGGGTGGTTGCTTTCTGGGCAGAGGCAGTTCGCAACGACACGCCGATCTTTCTAGCCTCCATCACGATCGGCGAGCTGCGTCGAGGTGTTGAACTAATCCGTTATCGAGGCGATCAACAGCAGGCCGGGATCCTTGAACAGTGGTTAGAACAGGTGTTGATCGACTATGGCGACCGTGTTCTCAGTCTCGACTGTGATGCTGCCCAGGTGTGGGGGCATTTGCGGGTACCGAATCCTCAGCATGGGATTGATAAGCAGATCGCTGCCATTGCGTTGCTGCATCACCTGACCGTCGTGACGCGCTACACAACCGATTTCGCTGGCTGCGGGTTGTCCCTGCTCAATCCATTTGCGAACGACTGAGTCAGGTGCTCTCGCGATCGAGCCCCAGCTCCTGGGCTGCACGCCCACAAGCCTCATTCACAAGCTGGGCATCAGAGCTGGCGAGTGGATCCCTTGGCATGTCAGCTCAGCGACCCTCACCAGTGAACGGATCGAACAGGGGCACCCCAAAACCGCTGAAGTCAGCCACGTTGCGGGTGACAACCGTGAGCTGATGCACCTTGGCGATGGCAGCGATCATCGCGTCTTCATAGAGCGTGTCGGACCGTCGATGCATCAGCTGGGCCCAGCAGCGAAAGGCCGGGCCATCGAGGCTGAGGATGTTGAAGGTGGCGCTCACCTGATCCAGCCAGGCTTCGATCTCGGAGGCCTTGGCGGGGTCCTGCTCGCGGGTGCGCTCGATCCCGGCTTGGATTTCGCCGAGGGTCACACTGGCCAGATGCAGGTCGGCGTCGTCAACGCTCTGGAGCCAGGCGAGAACGGCGCCATGGGGGCGCGGTCTGCGCAGTTCAGACACCACATTGGTGTCGAGCAGGAAGGCCATGGCCTACAGCTCAACGACGGGCCGGCGGCGGGCATCACCTCGGGGTGGCACCAGGAACTCCGTGCGTGCATCCGAAGACAACAACAGGGCTTTGAGGCTGGGCCGGGCGGCGGCCTGCAGGCGACGCCACTGATCAATCGGCACCAGGACAGCGGTTTCGGTGCCGCGGCGTGAAACCACCTGCGGGCCCTCCCGCTGGCAGGCGTCAAGCAGCTCACTGAAGCGTGCCTTGGCGTGCTGAACAGGCCAGATGGTCATGACACCCCTGTTTCTGACTAGTTATCTGACCAGTCTATCGGCCGCAGGACTCTCCATTGAGATCGGGCACTCCCACCATCCGGTGCCGGACCAGGAGCAGCCATAAGATGACGGCATCTGATGACGGCATCACCGTGCGCACGATCGTGGACCTGCCCGATCCGGAGCGTGCCCAGCTGGAACGGCGCTGGCCTGGCTGGAGCAGCAGCCGAGCCCACGCATCAGCGTGATCACCTGGATCGAGGTGCTGGTGGGTTGCCGCAACGGCGAAAGCGAGGCGGTGCAGAGCTGGCTGGAGGGCTTTCCGCGCCTGCCCCTGGATAACGCCATCTCCCGGGAAGCGGTGCGGCTGCGCCAGCAGTACGGCCTGAAGGTGCCGGACGCCATCATCCTGGCCACGGCCCGCTGCGCGCAGCTCACCCTGGCCACCCGCAACAGCCGCGATTTTCCGCTGTCGCTGGGTGGTGTGCTGCATCCCTATGTGCTCTGAGGCTCAGATGCCCGCCCTACCCTGCAGCCATGGCAAGTCCAGCCCCCGCGATCGACGCCGAGCTCGAGGCGGTAACGGCGGCCCTGGCGGCGGTGGAGCCCCGCACGAAGCGGCTGCTGCTGTTTGGCTCCCGGGCGCGGGGGGATGCCCGGCCCGATTCCGATGTTGATGTGCTGGTGGTGATGGGAGCAGCAGATGCCAGCGCCTCGCGGGCTCCCGCTGGCATGTGGTGGCGCGGGCCCTGCGGGAAGGAAGGGAGCTGCATGTCGCCGGCTGAGGACGCGCTGCTGCGACTTTGCTGTGCTGGCCCGCACCGACGCCGAGCCCACACCCCTGCCTGGGGTGGCGCCAGGGCAACCAGCGCTTCGAGGAACTTTTGAGCAGGCCGGAAGCCCGGCGGGGTGCTCTGGAAACTCAGCCG
>RFPK01000222.1 GCA_009926195.1 Synechococcaceae bacterium WB4_1_0192
GCTGGGCGGAGCCAGCGGCATCTCCAAATCGGAGGTGAGCCGGATCTGTCAGGGCCTCGACGAGCAGGTCAAGGCCTTCCTGCAGAGGCCTTTGGACCATGCCCGCTTCCCCTACGTCTACCTCGACGCCACCTACCTCCACGGCCGGCTGGGGCGGAACATGCAGGTCTGCTCCAGGGCCGTCGTGGTGGCGATCGGCATTAATGCCCTTGGCTACCGCGAGGTGCTCGGCATTGCCGTGGGCGACAGCGAGGCGGAGGGCTTCTGGCGCCAGTTCCTGGGCTCGCTCAAGGAACGCGGTCTCACTGGCACCCGGCTGGTGATCTCCGATGCCCACATGGGCCTGACAGCGGCGATCAAGCGGATGTTCCAGGGCTGCTCCTGGCAGAGGTGCCGGGTGCACTTCCTGCGCAACCTCCTGTCCCACGTCCCGAAGGCTGGCCAGGACATGGTGGCGGCGGCCATGAAAGCGGTGTTCGTGATCCAGGCCCCCGATCAGGTGCGTGCCCACTGGCAGCGGGTCACCGAGATGCTGCGCAAGCAGTTCCCCACCGCTGTGCCGGTGATGGAATCCGCCCGTGACGACGTGCTGGCCTTCCTGCACTTCCCGCAGGAGCACTGGCGCAAGATCTGGAGCACCAACCCGCTCGAGCGCCTCAACAAGGAGATCAAGAGACGCACCAACGTGGTCGGCATCTTCCCCAACGACCCAGCAATCGTGAGGTTGGTGGGCAGCCAGCTGCTGGAGCAGCAGGAGGAATGGCAGCTGGAGCGCCGCCGCTTCTTCTCCGAGGCCACCATGGCCAGGATCCCGGAGCCAGAAGAGGCCCTGGAGCTCACCGATGCTGATCGGACCCCCAAGCCGGCCGTCAGCACCAGCTGAAGCGCACCAGCTCCTCCCACGATCTACACAGAACACCTCGATCGCGGAGTTGCCCATTCAGCGATCAGGGTTCATAGTGGATCAATGGAGCTGCGCAATCAGCCTCCATGCAGTCATCCCCTGACTGCTCCTGTTCACCCTCCGGAAAGGGTCACAGGACCTCCTGAGTTACACCACTCAAAGGGGCGCCACCGAGGGAGCTGGTGCACACCACCCAGCGCAGCTCGCCCGCCTTGACCCGTTCCTCGATCGCTTCGCGCTCGGCCCGGTCGATAGCGCTGTGGTGCAACGCCAGGGTGTCCTCCATCTCCGGGCAGGCGAATCGCAGGCACTGGTGCCAGCGTTCGGCCTGGTTGCGGGTGTTGGTGAACAGCAGCGTGCTCACTCCGGGGTCCAGACCCGCCACCAGCTGCTCATACATGCGCAGCCCCAGGTGGCCGCCCCAGGGGAAGCCGTCGATCGTTTCGGGCAGCAGTGAGCGGATCGCCGTGGCGCGCGCGATGGCGGCGGTGATGATCCGCGGTTCGGCGCTCGCAGGCCCAGCCTCTGCGTCACCCGGCAGCCCCACCGCTGCCCGGGCGGCCTCCTCCAGGTTGCCGATCGTGGCGCTGATCGCCCAGGTGCGCAGGCCCGGCCGCAGCTGCCGCAGCCAGCTCAGGCACAGCTCCGCCTGCACGCCCCGCTTGCTGCCCATCAGCTCGTGCCATTCATCGAGTACCACCGCCTGCAGGCAGCCGAACAGCTCCGGCGCCCTGGCGTTGGCCAGCAGCACGCTCAGGGATTCGGGGGTGGTGATCAGGATCTGGGGCGGTGTGCGCAGCTGCTTGCCGCGCTCATGGCTGCTGGTGTCGCCATTGCGGATCCCCAGGCGCAGCGGCCAGCCCATCGCCTCGATCGGCGTCTGGATCGCCAGGGCCAGATCGCGGCTGAGGGCCCGCAGGGGCGTGAGAGCCATGAGTGGGGCCAGATCAACCAGCCGCGCCGCTGCGCCGCCGCTGGTTGATCTGGCCCCACTCATGGCGTCTGCTCCAGCAGCGCCAGGGCGCTGGTGAGGCTGTCGGCCTCGGCGGCGGGTTTGTCGCGCCGCCAGCGGCTGATGCGCGGGAAGCGCACGGCGATGCCGCACTTGTGGCGGCGTGAGCGCTGCAGCCCTTCAAACGCCAGCTCGAACACCTGCAGCGGCTCCACGGCGCGCACCGGCCCGAAGCGCTCGGTGGTGTGGGCGCGGATCCAGCGATCCAGCTCGCGGATCTCGCCATCGTCGAGACCGGAGTAGGCCTTGGCGAAGGTCACCAGCTCGCCGCCCGCCGCTGGGTCGCCATTCCACAGCCCGAAGCTGTAGTCGGTGTAGAGGTTGGCGCGGCGGCCGCTGCCGGCCTGGGCGTAGAGCAGCACCGCATCCAGCCGCAGCGGCTCCAGCTTGTGCTTCCACCAGCTGCCGCGGCGGCGGCCCACCTGATAGGGCGAGTCGAGCGCCTTGAGCATCAGCCCCTCGGCGCCGCGTGCGCGGGCCTGATCGCGCAGCCGATCGAGCTGCTGCCAATCGTGCAGCGCCTGGCACTCCGACAGCCGCAGGTGCGCGTGATCGTCTCCTGTCTGGAGCCATTGGTGGTGCAACGTCTCCAGCCGCTGGCGGCGCTGCCGCAGCGGCTGGGCCCGCAGATCCTCGCCCGCCTGCTCGAGCAGGTCGTAGGCGATGAAGCAGGCCGGACATTGCTTCTGCAGCGCCGCACTCGGCGCCTTGCGCCCCAGCCTGCGCTGCAGGCTGGCGAAGCTCTCGGGGCGGTCCTGCCCGGCCGGCCAGACGATCACCTCACCATCGAGCACCGTGCCCACCGGCAGGCCTTCAGCCAGCTGGATCAGTTCGGGGAAGGCCTCGTTGATCAGTTCCTCGCCGCGGCTCCAGAGGCTGCTGCCGCCGGCGCGATGGATCAGCTGGCCGCGGATGCCATCCCACTTCCACTCCAGCTGCCAGTCGGCCGGCGCCGTGGCCGCCAGCTGCTGCGGCTCCAGGCTGCTGGCCAGGAAGAACGGGTAGGGCCGCAGGCTCAGTTCCTGGCCCTGCTCGTCCGCTTGCAGCAGCGCCTGGAACGCCTCTGCACCTGGCGTGAAGCCGCCCATCAGCCGATGGGCCAGCAGCGCCTCCTCCAGCCCGGCGCTGCGCGCCAGGGCCCGGGTCACCAGACCCGTGGACACCCCCACCCGGAAGCCGCCGCTCAGGAGCTTGTTCACCAGCAGCAGCTGGCCTGGATCGAGGGCCGCCCAGCAGGCGCGCACCGCCTCGGCCTGGGCCTCCCCCTGCAGGGCCGCCAGCTGCGGCAGCCGCTGCACCACTGGATGGAGCAGCGGCTCCGTTTCAGCCGGGGCGGCGCTCGCGGCCGGGCCGGCCTGCGCGGCCTGGCTCCAGAGCAGGGCCACGGTTTCAGCCGAATCGCCCACCTGGCTGTGGCAGGCCTCGAACAGCCAGTCCGGCAGGCCGGTGGCCTGCAGGCAGATCTCCCGCAGCCGCCGGCCGGTGATCAGCCGCCGGCGCCGCTTGCCCAGCAGCAGCGCCAGGGCCCAGGCCGCATCGGCGGGGTCGGCGCTGCGGAAATAGGCCTCCAGGGCTTCCACCCTGGCGTTGATGCCGGTGCTGCCATCGAGCTGATCGAACAGGGCGCTGAAGCGGTTCATGCGCCGCACCCCCATCCGGATCGCCCGGTTTTCCCTCCGGATCGCCATCGCCGCCGTGGCGCTCCGCC
>RFPK01000223.1 GCA_009926195.1 Synechococcaceae bacterium WB4_1_0192
CCATCCATAGCCTGAGGGCTGACACTGATCAACGATGTCAGCCATCACATTTCGCCGTCTCGCCCTGATCGCTGCCGCAGCGGGAGCAACACTGTTCAACACCTGGACAGCCGAGGCCTGCACACGCGTGCTCTTCACGGGTGCCAACAACACGGTCATCACCGGCCGTTCAATGGACTGGGCCGAGGACAACATTCCCAGCATCTGGGCCATGCCGAAGGGTATGGCCCGCGATGGAGCCACGGGAGCCAACACCCTGCGCTGGACATCGAAGTACGGCAGTGTGGTGGTGTCGATGTATGACGTCGCCACGGTGGATGGCATCAACGAGAAAGGACTCGTCGCCAACACGCTCTACCTGGTGGAATCCGACTACGGCAAGGCCAATGGCAAAGCCACCATCAGCATCGCTGCCTGGGCCCAGTACGCTCTCGACAACTACGCCACGGTGAGCGAAGCCGTTGAGGCGCTGCGCCGCGAACCGTTCCGGATCGTGGCGCCGGTTCTACCCAATGGTGATCCCGCCCAGGGCCACCTGGCCCTCTCGGATGCCAGCGGCGATTCAGCCATCTTTGAATACATCAACGGCAAGCTGGTGATTCATCACGGCAGGCAATATAACGTGATGACCAATTCACCCAGCTTTGACCAGCAGCTGGCGCTGAACAGTTACTGGAAAGAGATCGGCGGCACCGCCTTCCTGCCGGGCACAATCCGCTCCTCCGACCGTTTTGCCAGAGCCTCCTACCTGGTTGATGCCGTACCGAAGCAAACGGACAAGAATGTGATCTCGGCTGTCCCAGGCCAGTCGTTTCAGTTCCAGGCGATGGCTTCGGTGCTCGGTGTGATGCGCGGGGTGAGCGTACCGCTTGGCATCAGCGACCCCAAGCTGCCCAACATCGCCTCCACCCTCTGGCGCACCACCTACGACCAGGGCACGCCGACTCTCGTGTTTGACTCGGCCACTTCACCGACGGCGTTCTGGGTGGACCTGAAGGACCTGAATCTCGGGGCCGGTCAACCCGTGCGCCGCATCAACGCCTCCGGCGGCCGCACCTACAACGGCGACGTGAGCAAGCAGTTCGTGGTCGCTCCACCCTTCAGGTTCCTGAGCGGCAGCCCGAAGAACTGATCGCGTCAATCACCGGCAGATCCAGCCGGGAGCAGCGGAGGCCAGCGTGGTGAATCGTCTGCCGGGCGATCGCCACGTTGGCCGTGGTGCCGGGTGCATCCGCCACGTTCTGATTGCGGGCGTGGCGGTCCATGTCGCTTGAGGTGATCTCGATGCGCAGGCGATGGCCCCGCAGGAAGCAGATGCTGGTGGGGCGCAGGCTGATCCGGTAGGCGTAGATCGTTCCGGGCTCAATCAGCTTGCGCTCAGCCAGCCCCTCGCGGTAGCTGGCACGCACCAGTCCCTGGCTGATGTACTGCGTGAGGCCATCGGGATGCACGTCGATCAGGTTGATGATGAAGTCGGTATCGACGGCGCTGGAGGCTGCATGGAGGGTCGCCTCGATCGTGCCGGTCACCTCAAGGTCGTCCTCCAACGGCTCCGTGGAGTAGACGAGCACATCATCACGGCTCTCGATCGCGCTGCGATCACCCATCCGGCCGACCGTGAACAGGTTCCAGGCACCGAGACCCTCAACCGAACGCACGGGATCGAGGGGGTTGTAGGTATAGCTGTCGGTGGGTTGCTCATCGCTGGGTGGCTGCCAGCTCAGCACCCCATCACCGCGGTCGCTGTTGGCATGGCCACCACTACTGAGATAGAGCGATCGGGTCACGGCCCGGCGCAGGGGCCACTCCTGCTCATAGCGCCAGACGTTGCGGCCCATCACATAGAGCAACACCGGACCCGGCGCCGCCAGGGGTGTCGTTGCTGCCTGCTTGAGGTGATGCTCAAGGAACCGCTCCATCTCGAGGTAGTAGCGGTTGAGGTGAACCTCCGGCACCGGCAGCTGGCCGATGCGCGCATCCACGATGTCCTCGAGGTTGTGGTGCCAGGGCCCCACCAGCAGGCGCACATCACCACCACCCCTGGCCTGGCGTTCGTAGTTGAGCAGGTTTTCGGTGATGAACTCGTCGTACCAGCCGCAGACCACGTAGGTGGGCACCTCGATCGAGGTCAGCCGCCGCTCGATCTCAGCCACCGGCAGGCAGGAGCGCAGAGCGCTGTAGCGCTCGTGCACCAGCGCCTTGAAATCCGGATGACTCAGACCGGCCTCCTCGTCGAGCTGGTCAAGCGGCAGGTGCTGCCAGTCGATGCGGCGGAAGTTCTGGAGGGTGGCGGTGGGCTGGCCGGCCCAGAGAAACCAGCCGGCCATGGCCGTGAGCGGTGGCGCACCGCAACGGTGCTCGTTGCCGTACTTGGTGCAGCTGGGCATCACCGCCACCAGACCGCGGGGCCTGGTGACGGCCGCGCAGTAACTGGTGAAGCCCAGGTAGGAGATGCCGGTCATGGCGACCCGCCCATTCGACCAGCTCGCCGCCGCCGCCCATTCGACCGCATCGAAGGTGTCGTCGTGTTCACTGACGGCCAGCTCGAAGCGGCCCTCGGAGCCGTAACGGCCGCGCACATCCTGGGCAACGCCGACATAGCCGCGCCGGGCCAGGTTGCGCAGCAGAGCCGGTGCCGAATCGAGGCTGGCGTTCATGTCGTAGGGACCGCGCAGCAGCAGCACCGGATGGCGACCGTCGCCGACGGGGCGGTAGACATGGGTGCGCAGGGCAACGCCATCGCGCATCGGCACCATCACCCGTTCGACCACGATCTCGGGGTGACTGATCGGCCCGGCGAACGGATACTCACGCACCGGTAGCCATTCACGCCGCAGCCGCTGTTCCTCGAGCGCGGCCTCGGCGGCTTCAGCCTCAGCCTGCTCCAGGAAGGCCGCGCGCTCAGCGGCGGTTCTGGGGGTGAACTGCAGCGGGCCGCTGAACGGAGCTGACGATGACGAGGTCACGGCACCCGGTGGCATGCAAGGAGGTGCCCAAGTCTGGCCAGGTCCATGCCTGGTGTCAGCCGAGCGCCGCCGCTAACGGGAGCTCCGCTGCCCGCGGCAGCGATCGGAGCAGTAGATCACCGCCTCCCACACATCAGCCCACTTCCTGCGCCAGGCAAAGGGCCGTCCGCACACCGGACAGACCTTGCTGGGCCGCTGGCTCGGGGGGAGACCCTTACCGCCGGCGGCCCCATGGGTCTGACCGCGACCGCGACCCAAGTCAGAGCGGGCGGACGGGGCGCCTGTCGATCACCTTGTCGATCAGGCCGTACTCCACCGCTTCGGCGGGGGACATGAAGAAGTCGCGGTCGGTGTCCTCCTCGATGCGGGGCAGGGGCTGACCGGTGCGGTCGGACAGCTCCTGGTTGAGCTTCTTCTTGAGATAGAGGATCTCGTCGGCCTGAATGCGGATGTCGCTGGCCTGGCCGCGGGCACCACCGAGGGGCTGGTGGATCATGATCCGCGAGTGGGTGAGGCTGCTGCGCTTGCCCTTGGCGCCGGCACAGAGCAGGAAGGCGCCCATCGAGGCCGCCAGACCCACGCACACGGTCTGCACGTCGGGTTTGATGTGCTGCATCGTGTCGAAGATGCCGAGGCCGTCGTA